>NZ_FXXN01000001.1 GCF_900184795.1 Magnetospirillum sp. 15-1
ATGACGTCGCCAAAGCCGTCGATCAGCCGCCCGTCATCGCCCAGCAATTGGGTCGAACCGAACACGCCCACCCCCGCATGGCGTTCGCTGGCGCGGCACAATTGGTCCAGCCAATCGGGCCGGGGCCGGGCGTCGGGGTTGAGGGTGGCGATCCACGGCGCCGTGCATCCGCGCGCGCCCAAATTGTTGCCGGCGGCAAAGCCCAGATTGGCGCCCGCGCATATCAGGCGGAACCGGTCATCGGGGAGTGTCAGATTGTCGGCGGAACCGTCGGTGGAGGCGTTGTCCACGATCACGGCCTCAAAATCAGCCATGGTTTGGGCGGCAAGCGCGGACAGCGTGCGCCCGATCAGGTCGCCGCCATTGTAATTGACAATAATTACCCGCACCCAGGCCATGATAACGCCCAACCGCTCGAAAGCCGGCGGACTGTGCCCACTTTAGCGGGATCAGGCAAGCGGAAGGTTCAATTACCCGCTACTAATGCTTTGCGTTTACTAGTTTCCAATAATAGAAAAATGTCTTATTATATGTTCCAAATTGGAGAAGAGCCATACGTAAAACGCTCCCTGCTTATGGCCGCCATGCTGCTGACGGCGGGTATCGCGTGGGCGCGGCCTCCGGAACCTGCAGTCACGCCGCTCTCGGCGAAAAGCTCTTCCCGACGGAATGCACCGGAAGAGCCACGTCCGCCAAATCCTGTGGAATATTTCCAATGCCTGCCTCAAGTTCTGGGCTGTCTGGAAATGATGCCTCCGGTGATCGATCGCGATAATCGCCAAATGATCGACACCAGGAAAATCCCCTTACCATACAGTCGGCTTTCAGCAATAACCGGACTCCTTCCGGTAGGGTTTGGAGAATTTTCATGCGCAACACCTTCGCCCTAGGTGTTTAGTCCCGGCATTTGATGGTGCGGATTAAGCCTGAAACGCTCCGGTTCGGTTTCCCAGATTTTGCAGATGTATTCGTATGGGGTGAGCCCCCGCAGGGTCTTCAGGCGGCGGGCAAAATTGTAATTTTCGAGGTGCGCTTCGAACTGCTGGTGGCTGTCGTAGTGGTATCGTTTGACGGTGGCGTCCTTGATGGTGCGGTTCATGCGCTCCACCTGCCCGTTGGTCCACGGATGCTTGATCTTGGTCAGCCGGTGCTCGATGCCGTTCTCGTGGCAGCGCATGTCGGACATGTGGGTCATATAGCGTGCTGTGTGCCCGTCGGCGTAACGCGACGGAAAGGTGAATTGGATGCCGTTATCGGTCAGCACCGTTGACCTGCCTTGGAAATCTTCCTCCAGTTTGAAGTAGAGTCCGGCCCATCAGAGGACGGACGACATGAAGCGCAGCAGGTTCAGTGAAGAACAAATCATCGGCATCCTGAAGGAGCAGGAGGCCGGGGCGGGGACGGCGGATGTGTGCCGCCGGCACGGCATTTCGAGCGCCACTTTCTACAAATGGAAGGCCAAGTATGGCGGCCTGGAGGTGTCGGAGGCGCGGCGGCTGAAGGCGCTTGAGGATGAGACCCGAAGGGCAGCGCAGCAAACGCCCGGCTGAAGAAGCTGCTGGCGGAATCCATGCTGAACGAGGCCGCGCTCCGCGATCTTCTGGGAAAAAAATGGTAGGGCCCGCCGCCAAGCGGGAAGCTGTCGCCCATCTGCGGAATGCTTTCGAGATGAGCGAGCGTCGGGCCTGCTCGGTCATCGCAGCGGATCGCACCATGATCCGCTAGCCTCGATTTGTTCGAGCGCGAGACCCTGGCCGCCGCCGCCGAGGCCCTCGACCTCGCCCGCCTGCACTGGCGGCGCCCCGGTACCGGGCTAGTGGAACCCATCGCCCGGCGCCACCCGGCCACGGTGCATTTCGCCGGCATCGCTGTGGAACCCGCTCCCGGCGCCTTTCTGCAGCCGACCCGCGGCGGCGAGCTGGCCATCGCCGAGGCCATCCTGTCGGCCATCCCGAGGGAC
>NZ_FXXN01000002.1 GCF_900184795.1 Magnetospirillum sp. 15-1
TGCCCGACACCTCGATCTCGGTCGTGCCGATGGCCTTGCGACGGGTGCGGCGCTTGCGCACCGCCAATCCTTCCTCGCGGTAAAGCCGGTAGATGCGGGTGATCCCCGACGGCTCACCGTCGCGCCGCAGCAGGATGAACAGTCGTCGATAGCCGAACCGGCGGCGTTCCTGGGCAAGCCCGCGCAGGCGGTCGCGCAGGCCGCTGTCGTCGGGCCGAACGGAGCGGTAGCGGATCATGGTGCGATCCACCGCGATCACTGCACAGGCCCGACGCTCGCTCATCGCGAAGCCACTCCGCAGATGGGCGACAGCTTCCCGCTTGGCGGCGGGCCCTACCATTCTTTTCCCAGAAGATCGCGGAGCGCGGCCTCGTTCAGCATGGATTCCGCCAGCAGCTTCTTCAGCCGGGCGTTTGCTGCGCTGCCCTTCGGGTCTCATCCTCAAGCGCCTTCAGCCGCCGCGCCTCCGACACCTCCAGGCCGCCATACTTGGCCTTCCATTTGTAGAACGTGGCGCTCGAAATGCCGTGCCGGCGGCACACATCCGCCGTCCCCGCCCCGGCCTCCTGCTCCTTCAGGATGCCGATGATTTGTTCTTCACTGAACCTGCTGCGCTTCATGTCGTCCGTCCTCTGATGGGCCGGACTCTACTTCAAACTGGAGGAAGATTTCCAAGGCAGGTCAGTCGGCGCCACGGCGTCGAGGTAATGGCGGATGGCATCGCTCAGGGTCATTTGCTCGGCTGATCGCCGATCCACGAACACCGCGCGGTCCATGTCGCCCTCGATGCCGCGCGCCCAGGCTTCAGCGTCAGCTTTACGTTCAAACGTCTCGAATTGCTGCGGGTAGCCCTGGCGGCGAACTTCGCCTGCCAGCCGATCAATTGGCCCTTACGGTTCTTGCGTGGGGTAATGGTCGCCATTGGGGGACACTCCGGGACAGTGCCTAACGGCTCAGTGTCCCGCAATTGTCCCGCAAATTCAATGTCTGGGCTGATTGGTCTTCGCGGACCCATCGACAAACCGCAGTGTTCTGCGGCTTGTCGATGGTCGGAGTGAGAGGATTCGAACCTCCGGCCCCTGCCTCCCGAAGACAGTGCTCTACCAGGCTGAGCTACACTCCGGTCGCCTGCGAGGCGCCTCTTATAGCGCCAACGTTGCGACTGCGCAAAGGGATTTTGCGCCGCCGCGAAACGTCGGAAAACGATCAGATTTCGCGGCCGATCAGGGCGTCGAGGGAGACGCGGCCACCACCCCGGATGGCGAAGGCCAGGGCGACGATGCCCCACAGCAGCGGGTATTCGAAGCCGCCGCTGGTCCAGAACAGGCCGTTGCCCAGATGGACGCCGAACACCGCCACCGCCATCATGCCGGCCACCAGGGCGGCGACCGGGCGGGTGAAAAGACCGAGGGCCAGCATCAGGCCGCCTCCGAACTCGATCAGTCCGGCCACCAGCGCCAGTCCGGCCGGCAGGCCCAGTTTGGTGGCGAAGAACTGTCCGGTCGCCTCCAGGCCATAGCCGCCGAACCAGCCGAACAGCTTCTGGGCGCCGTGGGGAACCAGCAGCAGGCCGGCGGTGATGCGCACCATGGGCTCGGCCAGGGGGGACAGCGCCCCGGTGATGGAGGCGACGGCGGGGATCAGGGGCTTGGCGGAAGAGTGGGAGAGAGTGGACATGGCGGACCTCGTCGGTGAAGGGCTTGATCTGGGGCCGACTCTACGCCGAGGGGGTAAAATTCAACAATAACCTGATTTGTCACATCACTGTTTCGCATTGAGCAACGGGCCATATGGAGGGCTCGGCGGTTCCGGCTGGAAAAAGCCGCCCGGATGGGATATCGGGATGCTTGCTCACATTTCCAGTGGATGAATCCCATGTCCAAGGCCAAGAAGACCGCTGTCACTCCCACCCGCGAGGAGAACTTCCCCGAATGGTACCAGCAGGTGATCAAGGCCTCGGACATGGCGGAAAACTCGCCGGTACGCGGCTGCATGGTGATCAAGCCGTGGGGCTACGGCATCTGGGAAGCCATCCAGCGCGACCTTGACCGCCGCATCAAGGAAACCGGACACGAGAACTGCTACTTCCCGCTGTTCATCCCGCTGTCCTTCCTGGAGAAGGAAGCCGCCCACGTGGAGGGCTTCGCCAAGGAGATGGCGGTGGTCACCCACCACCGGCTGGTGGCCGAGAACGGCAAGCTGGTGCCGTCGGGCAAGCTGGAGGAGCCGCTGGTGGTGCGCCCCACCTCGGAGACCATCATCGGCGACGCCTTCTCGCGCTGGATTCAGTCCTACCGCGACCTGCCGGTGCTGGTGAACCAGTGGGCCAACGTGGTCCGCTGGGAAATGCGGCCGCGCATCTTCCTGCGCACCGCCGAATTCCTCTGGCAGGAGGGCCACACCGCCCACGCCAATGCCGAGGAGGCCATGGAGGAGACCCTGCGCATGCTCGAGGTCTACCGCGCCATGTCCGAGGACGTGCTGGCCATGCCGGTGATCGTCGGCGAGAAGCCGGCGCACGAGCGCTTCCCCGGCGCCGACAAGACCTATTCCATCGAGGCCATGATGCAGGACGGCAAGGCGCTGCAGGCCGGCACCTCCCACTTCCTGGGGCAGCACTTCTCCAAGGCGCAGAACATCCGCTACCAGACCGCCCAGGGCGGCGAGGAGTTCTGCTACACCACCTCGTGGGGCGTCTCCACCCGTCTGATCGGCGGAGTGATCATGAGCCACGCCGACGATAACGGCCTGCGCATTCCGCCGCGCATCGCACCCAAGCAGATCGTTTTCGTGCCCATCACGCGGGCCGACGGCGACGAGGCGCTGATCGAGGAGTTCCTGGCCCCCATCGTCAAGGAATTGTCCGCCCAGAGCTTCGGCGGCGAGCGTCTCCGGGTGCATGTGGACCGCCGTCCCCTCGCTCCGCCCGAGAAGCGCTGGGAATGGGTGAAGAAGGGCGCTCCCGTCATCTGCGAGGTGGGGCCGCGCGACGTGGCCGGCGGCTCGGTCGCCATGATCCGCCGCGACGGCGAACTGAAGGGCCAGATCACCCCCAAGGACGAACTGGTGGGCCGCGCCGTGTCCATCCTGGAGGACATCCAGAACGCCCTGTTCACCCAGGCCGCCACGGTGCTGAAGGACCGGACCGTGCGGGTCGAGACCCTGGACGACTTCCTTTCGGTGTTCGCCGACGACACCACCTTCGGCCGCAAGTTCGTGCGGGCCAGATGGTCGGGCGACGCCGACACCCTGGCCAAGCTGGACGAGCACAGCATCACGGTGCGCAACGTGCCGTTCGACCAGGACGGCGCACCCGGCAAGTGCGTGCTGAGCGGCCGCCCGGCCACCCAGGAAGTGATCTTCGCCAAGTCGTATTAGGCCGTAGACTCATTACGCGGCGCACCAAATGCGCAGGGCGACGAGCTTTACGGCGGCGAGGAAATTCCGTGGGTCTTTGTCATAGCGGGTGGCGATCCCCCGGAAGTGTTTGATCTTGTTGAAGAAGCGTTCGACCAGATTGCGCTGGCGATAGACCCAGGCGGAAAAGGCGAAGGTGCCCTTGCGGTTGGACCTGACCGGGATGTTGGCCCAGGTCTTGTTCTTCTCGGCCAAGGCCCGAATGGCGTTGCTGTCATAGCCCTTGTCGGCCAGCAGGGTTGAGCCGTCGCCCAAGGCTCCATCGAGCAAGGCTTCGGCCTCGACGCTGTCGTGGACCTGNCGGACGGCCGGTACCGGGCCGGTGGTGTGGGCGGTGTGGGGCTCGCCGGTCTCGGGGTCCCTCATCTGCTCGGCATTGCCGTGATCGGCGGTGACCACCTTGGCGACCGCCGCCCAGACGGTCGACGTCTGCCTGGGACGGCTGGAGGCGGCGGCGATGGCCGCCTTGAGGAAGCCGGTATGGCCGACCATGTCGCCATTGGCGTAGTTGACCACCACCACGTCGAAGGTGCCGCCCTCGATGGCGGCCACCAGCTTGTCGGTGACCTCCACCGCGCTCATTTCCGGCTGCAGGTCGTAGGTGGCGACCTTGGGGCTGGGGACCAGGATGCGTTCCTCGCCGGGGAACACCGTCTCGCGCCCGCCGTTGAAGAAGAAGGTGACGTGGGCGTACTTCTCGGTCTCGGCGATGCGCAACTGCCTGAGGCCGGCGTCGCTCAGCACCTCGCCCAGGATGTTGGAGAGCGATTCCGGCCCGAACAGGGTGTCGAGGAAGGCGTTCAGGTCCTTGGAATACTCGGTCAGCCCGACACGGGYGGCCTTCGCCGCCCGTGTCGGGCTGACCGAGTATTCCAAGGACCTGAACGCCTTCCTCGACACCCTGTTCGGTCCGGAATCGCTCTCCAACATCCT
>NZ_FXXN01000003.1 GCF_900184795.1 Magnetospirillum sp. 15-1
GCGCGCAAGATGGGGCTGTGCTGCGACCCGGCGGCCGAGGACCATCATCTCCACGATCTGGTGGTGTTCGCCTCGGGGCGCGACGAGCGGRYSAATTGGACAACGGGCGGCGGTTCCGCGTGCTCAACATCGTCGACGATGTGACGCGGGAATGCTTGGCAGCAGTGCCCGACACCTCGATCTCGGGCGTGCGTGTGGTCCGCGAATTGACGGTGCTGGTGGCCCGGCGCGGCAAGCCGGAGATGATCGTCTCCGACAACGGCACCGAGCTGACCGGCAATGCCATGCTGAAGTGGACGCAGGATCATTGCATGCAATGGCACTACATCGCGCCGGGCAGGCCCATGCAGAACGGCTTTGTCGAGAGCTTCAACGGCCGGATGCGCGACGAATTGTTGAACGAGACGGTCTTCACCAGCATGGCCCAGGCCCGCGCCGTCATCGCCGCCTGGGTCGCCGATTACAATACAGCCAGGCCGCACTCGGCCCTGGGGTACCAGACCCCGGCGGCTCACGCCGCCAAACTCAAAGCAATGGGGCCGCTCTCTCCGCCCCTCCGGGGCTCCGAGCCCGGCCCCATTGCTCACACCGCGCCACACGGCGTAACTTCGCCCAAGGCTCTACTTACGGCTGGATGAAAGTTCCACGGCAGGTCACCTGGAACCCGCTCTCCTGCCTGCCGTCGACCAGCGCGCCACCGGACGGGCGTCGCCGTACCCATGCTATTATAATGAAATCTCCGCACTTCCGGCCGCGACATGCGGCGGCTCGGGAGGCCTACCCCATGGGGGATAGCATAAAATACCGTTGGCCGTTATCTTTATTTGGATATAACGATGGCCGGCATGATGATGGATGTGGCCGGTCCCGCCGGTCGGCGAGCGGCCGGACAGAGGCTTCCGGTGAAAGGCGTCCCATGACGGCGAGTCTGCCCCTGCAACTTCCGCTGAACCCGGCCCCCGAATGGAGCGCGCCGTGGGGAGCGGGCATCCCTCCTCAGGACGGCCCGGCCCAGCCCCGCCGCGTGCGGCTGTGGAACATCAGCCCCGACCTCCATTGTTCGATCATCGGGACCTGCCTGTCGCTGGGCGAGGTGCGGGCCTTCGCGCGCAAGATGGTGCTGTGCTGCGACCCGGCGGCCGAGGACCATCATCTCCACGATCTGGTGGTGTTCGCCTCGGGGCGCGACGAGCGGGTGGCCAAACTGCTGCACAAGGCCCTGGACCGCAAATTCGGGGTCGCGCTACGCCGCTATGAAAGAGCCGCGGACGCCGCCGCCGTCGGTCGCCTGTGGCGGGACGACATGGCGCGGGGCGAGATTCCGGGGGCCTATTGGGCGGTGGTCACCCATCCCTGGACCGACCGCGACCTGCTGAGCCGCGTGTTCTCGGACGTCCACATGCTGTCCCATCTGGTCGGCGCCTCCAACCGGGCCGATATCCGCCGCCTCCAGGCGCTCGAGCAGGAAAATGCCGAACTGCGCGACCGCCTGGGCCAGCAGCGCCGCCAGGCCGCCGAAACGCTGGCCGCGCGCGACCATGAGATCGCCGAACTGCGCGACCGGCCCGCCATGCCCGCCGCCGCGCCGGTTCCTCCGGCCGCCGGGGCCGAGGCGGCCCTGTCGCGGCGGCTGGCCCGTGAAACTCGCCGCCGCGAACGGATGGAGGCGCGGGCCAACGGGCTGACGGCCGAGGTCGAACGCCTGCGCTCCGAGCTGGAGGCCGCCCGCCACGAAGCCGAGGAGGCCCGTGCCGCCTGCCTCAGCCTGGAGCGTCGGGCCGCCGGGTGGCTGGGGGAGGATGCCGCGCCGGACGAGGCGGGAACCGTCGCTCCGCGTCCGTCTCTCGACCGGACCCGGCTGCTGTTCGTCGGCGGCAAGCCTGGTCAGGTTCCCCATCTGCGCCGGATGGTCGCCGCCTCGGGTGCCGAGTTCATGTTCCACGACGGGGGGCTGGAGGACGGCGCGGCGCAACTGAGCAGCCAGGTGGCGGCCGCCGCCACGGTGCTGTTCCCGGTCGATTGCATCAGCCACGAGGCGGCGCTGCGCATCAAGCGGATGTGCCGGGCGGGGGACAAGCCGTTCGTGCCGCTCAGGACCTTCAGCCTGGCCTCGGTCTCGCGTGCCCTCGACGCCATCGGCGAGACGGGGGCGCCCTGCTGCGGGGGAGCCGGGCATGCCGTGTGAGGCCGGGCGAAGCGTAGGGCCGAGACTAGCCGCGAAAGTCGGAACGTTGCGGGCCGGCGGCGGGCGTCTGCTCCTCCAGGGGAAGCAGCATGCGCTCGAGGATTTCCATGTCGGTGGCAAACAGGGTGTGGACCCGCTCCTCCATGGAGCGGTAGACCTCCAGCACCGTGCGGCCCGCCTCGGTCAGATGGGCGCCGCCGCCGCCCTGGCCGCCCGGCGCCTTGCTGACCAGCGGAGACTTGAAGCGCCGGTTCATGGTTTCTATCAGCCGCCAGGCACGGGCATAGGACATGTTCAGCGCGCGGGCGGCGGCCGAGATCGAGCCGTGCCGCTCGATGCCGTCCAGCAGCAGCATCTTGCCCGGCCCGATAAAGGGCAGGATGCGCAATTGTATGCGGAAACCAGTCTCCGACATTCGCGATCGCCTTGCCGATGGGCGCCAACGACGACGATGGCCGCTCGCCTCTCCTAATGAGGGTGCGGCGGCGGATCGTTCGCCATGTCGGATATATCATGGAACCGGCCGTTATATAAGCACCTCCTTGGGTAAGGAGGGGGCTTTGTCGCGCCCTGCCGCGTCCCAGTCGCGCTGTCGAATCCCGATATTGACCGAACCAGATTCAGCGGCGTTGTGCCGCAGCGCATCAAACCTGTCTTGGCTGTAGGCCGTAGACTCATTACGCGGCGCACCAAATGCGCAGGGCGACGAGCTTTACGGCGGCGAGGAAATTCCGTGGGTCTTTGTCATAGCGGGTGGCGATCCCCCGGAAGTGTTTGATCTTGTTGAAGAAGCGTTCGACCAGATTGCGCTGGCGATAGACCCAGGCGGAAAAGGCGAAGGTGCCCTTGCGGTTGGACCTGACCGGGATGTTGGCCCAGGTCTTGTTCTTCTCGGCCAAGGCCCGAATGGCGTTGCTGTCATAGCCCTTGTCGGCCAGCAGGGTTGAGCCGTCGCCCAAGGCTCCATCGAGCAAGGCTTCGGCCTCGACGCTGTCGTGGACCTGCCCGGCGGTCAGGCGCAGGGTGACGGGACGGCCTTCCGCATCGACGAGCGCGTGGATTTTGCTGGTGAGCCCCCCACGGGAACGTCCCATGCTGCCATCGTCGAGAGCCCCTTTTTTCCCGTGGCCCCGTGTTGGTGAACGCGGACACAGGTCGAGTCGATCATGATGATGTCGCCATCGTAAGCCTTGGAGATTTCCTCCAGAAGCCGGTCCCAGACGCCCGCCTTGCGCCAGCGGACGAACCGGTTGTAGCAGGTGGTCGATGGGCCGTAGCGCTCGGGAACTTCCGCCCAAGGCGAGCCCGTGCGGAACCGCCACAGGATACCGTTCAGGACCCGACGGTCATCAACCCGAGGCACGCCGCGAGGCTTGTTCGGAAGCAAGGGCTCGATGATCGACCATTCGTGATCCGTCAACTCGTACCGCCGCCGTGCCATCAATGCCCTCCGTGCCAGAGGGAATCGTTGAATCACGACGCGCGACGAAGGGGAAGCCTGTTTATGAGTTTACGGCCTAGGCCGTAGACTCATTACGCGGCGCACCAGATGCGCAGGGCGACGAGTTTAACGGCGGCGAGGAAATTCCGGGGGTCTTTGTCATAGCGGGTGGCGATCCCCCGGAACTGCTTGATCCTGTTGAAGAAGCGTTCGACCAGATTGCGCTGGCGATAGACCCAGGCGGAAAAGGCGAAGGCGTCCTTGCGGTTGGACCTGACCGGGATGTTGGCCCAGGTCTTGTTCTTCTCGGCCAAGGCTCGGATGGCGTTGCTGTCATAACCCTTGTCGGCCAGCAGGGTGGAGCCATCGCTCAAGGCTCCATCAAGCAATGCCTCTGCCTCGACGCTGTCGTGGACTTGGCCTGCGGTCAGACGCAAGGTGACGGGACGACCTTCCGCATCGACGAGCGCGTGGATCTTGCTGGTGAGGCCCCCACGGGAACGTCCCATGCCGCCATTGTCGAGAGCCCCTTTTTTCTCGTGCCCCCGTGCTGGTGAACGCGGACACAGGTCGAGTCGATCATGATGATGTCACCATCGTAAGCCTTGGAGATTTCCTCCAGAAGCTGGTCCCAGACGCCCGCCTTGCGCCAACGGACGAACCGGTTGTAGCAGGTGGTCGATGGGCCGTAGCGCTCGGGAACCTCGGCCCAAGGCGAACCCGTGCGGAAGCGCCACAGGATGCCGTTCAGGACCCGACGGTCATCAACACGGGGCACGCCTAGGGGCTTGTTCGGCAGCAAGGGCTCAATGATCGACCATTCGTGATCCGTCAACTCGTACCGTCGCCGCGCCATCAACGCCCTCCATGCCAGGAGGAATCGTTGAATCACGGCGCGGCACGAGAGGGAAGCCTGTTTATGAGTTTACGGCCTAACATAGAACTCACGCGGCGAGTTTCAGTTTCTGGGCGGGTGTGATGCCGCCGATGGCCATATTGGGTCTGTCGTTGTTGTAGGTCCATAGCCAATCCGTGGCGTGATCTTGCACCTCCTGGATGGTTTCGAAGAGGAACTGGCTCAGCCATTCGTGGCGGACCGTCCGGTTGTAGCGCTCCACATAGGCGTTCTGCTGGGGCTTGCCGGGCTGGATATGTTGGAGAGCAATCCCTTGCTTTTCAGCCCATTTCATCAAGGTGCCGCTGATGTATTCCGGGCCGTTGTCGACCCGGATGGCCTTGGGCTTGCCCCGCCATTCGATGATTTGGGTCGGCATGCGCACGACCCGTTCGGCGGGCAGCGAGAAGTCCACCTCGATGCCGAGGCCACCCTCGACGCCCACGCCCGCGCCATCCTCGACGGTGAACCATGACCGCCCCCCGCTGGCTCCGTCGGCTGGATTGGCCCGGCCTGGGAATCGACGTGGTGGTGGTGCTTTGGACAGCAGCCTTCATCCCGTCACTGGCCTTCGCCCTTCTCATCGTCCTAACCGCCCGGAGGTGAACGCCCATGACGCCCGATGACCTGATCCTTCACCACCAGCTTCGCCTCGACGGCCTTGCCCAGCATATCCAGGCCCTGATCGCCGCCGACATCGCCAGGGCCTTGGAACGGGTGGAAGCTGAAATCCTGCGCCGCACCACTGACGGCACCACGTCCTTCAGTCTGGCCCGTGCGCTTACCATGCGGGCGGAACTGATCGCCCTGCAGCGTGCCCTCGGCGAGGCAGTGGAAGGCCGGATCGCCGATGCCCTGGCCGTCACTGTCGAGACTGCCTCCCCTGCTGTGGCCGGTGCCCTGAAGGCTCTGGAACCCATCGCCATCGAGGCCGGCGCCACTTCGTTCAAAGTCCACTTCACGGCCATCGCCCCCCAGCTTCTCGCCAAGGTGGCCGACATGCCCCATGACGGGATGAGCTGGACCCGCTGGGGCCGCAAGCTGGCCGACGACGTGATGAGCCGCGTCACTTCCGAACTGCGGCAGGGTGCAGCCCTCGGGGAAACCATTCCCCAACTGCGCAAGCGTCTGGAGGTGGTGGACAACATGGGCCGCACCAGTGCCGAACGGCTGGCCCGCACGGCGATCAACGCAACGGGGAACCGTGCCCGGATGGCCGTCTACGAGGCGAACAGCGGCCCGGACGGCGTGGTGAAGGGCTGGCGGTTCCTCGCCACCCTGGACGGTCTGACCAGCCGCCAGTGCGCCGCGCTGTCGGGCACGGAATGGCGATTCAACGATCCAAACGCCCCGAAGCCTCCCCGACACCCTTCATGCCGTTCCGTCGCCCTGCCTTTGCTGAAGACCTTCCGCGAGATGGGCCTGGACCTGGACGAGGCCCCAGTGGGCGAACAGGCCAGCCAGTTCGGGCCGGTTTCGGCGGATCTGACATACGAACAGTGGCTTCACAGGCAGCCCGCCGCATTCCAACGGGAGACCTTGGGCGACACCCGCTATCGGGCCTGGAAGAACGGCCTGCCGCTGGCGTCATTCGCCACCTACGACGCGCCATTGTCCATTGAGGCTCTTCGGCGCCTGTATCCGAACCAGATGGGGGCCTGAGATGGCAAAACCTGACCTAAAATCCCGCATTTCGGCTTGGCGGAACGGCTCGGACGGCTTTTTCAAGTGGATTGCCGATACGAAACCCATGATTCCCAGCGAAAAGGGCGGATACGAACCCTATACCGTGCCCAATGACGAGGTGAGGGAAGCCATCCGGCAGGCTCTGGACGGGGGTTTCGCCACAGTGGTTTTCTGCTGGCCCCGGCGCCATGGGAAGACGGTGGTGTCGGCGCTGATCGTGGTTTGGCGGTTCCTGACCCGGCGAACCCAGACGGTCGCCATCGTCGCGAACAGCGAACGCCAAAGCGTCGACACCGCCTTCAAGCTTGCCAAAACGATCATCGAACAGACGCCCTATTCCAAGCTCCTGGTGGACGAAGGCTCAATTAAGGTCGGCGCCGACAGCATCGCCTATGAGGCCCTGGGAAACGTCATCCAGGGCTTTCCAGCGAACGCGGCCTCGCTGTACGGCAAGAAGCTGTCGGTGGCTCAGGTCTCCGAGCTGCACGCCGCCCGTACTGACGTGGTTTATCAGACCTTGGCATCATCGACGATCGATACCGATGATGGCCTTGTCCTGGTGGACTCGACCACCGGCAGCCGATCAAGCCCGCTGTTCACCCTGGCACAGGTCGCCGAACGCGGCGCCGACGACCGCCACGGTGAAAACTCTGATCGGGGAGGAGGAACACTTCTTCGTCCTGGCCTCGGACCAAATCACCTTCAGTTCGGCCGCCAGCATCAAGAAAGCCTTCAGCCACTACCATAAGGACTTCGGCATGTCGCGGGCGATCACCTCGACCACACAGGCGATGGCTTGGCCCCGGCAGGGCGCTTCTGACGCTGAAGGCCGCGCCATCGGCAACACCACGATTCCCCAGGCCATCCAAACCGCCCAATGCGAACTGGCGTTGCGCTTGCTGTCCGAGGATCTGACCGAAGACGACGGCAACAAGGGCGTGCGGGTGGTGGAAGCCGGTTCCGTACGCCTGGAGTATGACGGCCGCGCCCCGGCCAAGACCCTGCCCGACACCGTGCGGGCACTGCTGAAGCCCTTCCTTCGTCCCGAGGAAGGTTCTTCGGCACGGCTGGTGTTCTGAAATGGCCTCCCCACTCCAGGGCGGCATCGCCAGGACCATAGGCAAGGCCCTGGCCGGTGTGATGTACGGCGTCACACTTTCGCGCACAACCGAGGGCTATTACGACCCGGACACGGGCACAGTCGTTCCCGGCGCCACGGAAACCTTCACGGCCAAAGGAATGGTCGATAATTGGGGTGCGTATCACCTGGCAAATCAGCTCGTGCAGGCTGGCGACAGGAAGGTAACGATCCTCACCCCCTCACTTTCGACGACACCAGCGGCTGGTGACAGCGTGACAGCAAACGGACAAAGTTGGCTGGTGATCTCGATCCAGTCCGACCCCGCAAAAGCGGTTTGGGTGCTACAGGCAAGATAAATCTATAGATTTACCTCTATTACAGCTCCAGCTTGGCCCATCACGCATCTAAAGATATTATAGGTAGATAGGCCACAACAACCCATGGCCGATGCACGCTTCGCGTTGAGACCGAAAACACTGATGGAATGGGGCGCCAGATTCTATCGAAGATAAGAATCATCGTCATTGCCACTTTAGTATCGGCATCTATTGGGGGCGCTCTCCTCTTATTTTCAGGCCCAAGCAAAGAAGAAAAATCATTAATAGAATCAATGATTAGGCTAAAATCGTCTATCGAACTTGGCGTGAACCTTGTTGATTATCGCCGCCTTGTGAATGAAGTTAACACTCAGGCGAAGCTTGCTGAACATAAAATGAAATCCAGCTGCTGACCTTGGCAGGGGTTGCATACCGTGGCGCCCCTCCCGGGTCATTCCTCGTAGCTGTTGTTTGCGACCCATTGGCCCAAATCATCTTCAGATCGCTGCCCAGCGGCAACGGACAGGATCATGTCTGCGGCCTCCCGCTCACTGACATCGAGAAACAGGCCATTCATCCCCAGCATAATGCCGAGCGCAGCGAACCCAACCCGCTTGTTGCCATCCACGAAGGGATGATTCCGCATGATGGAGACGCAGAGGGCGGCAGCAAGGTCGAAAATCGTGAGGTGGCCATCGGCATAGGCGATGATTTGCTTTGGTCGCGCGAACGACATTTCAAGGGCGCCCCGATCCCTGAGACCCGGGGCGCCCCCGTGTTCAGCAATCAATTCCGCGTGCAGGTCTATTAACGCCTCAATGGGCGGAAAGACTGGCTCTTTCACTTCGCCAAGGCCGCCATGGCGCGCCGATAGCGGACAGAGAACGAACGCCCCATTTCCATGGCCTTGTTGTAGCCGTCATCTGCCCTGGCGATTTCAATGCGGCCATCGCAGACGTTGACCGTTACCTCGTCACCTCGATCGAGGTGGGCAGCGGCCAGCACATCGCGGGATAGCGTCAAGCCAGTCGAGTTCCCGACCTTAGTAAGCTTCGTCGTGCGCATCGCGCGTGCCTCCGTGAACTATGACATATAGTAATAACGCACGTCATAACTGTCAATGTCTCGATCTGGCTGCTTCATCCTCCGGGCGCCCAACGGCCGAGTGCAGCGCACCGTTGAGGCTGTCCCTGGCTACCGCTCATCCGGCCCGTCCAACTGCGAACGCTGAGTGAACATCCAGCCCCTTCCGTGTTGCGTCCGTGTTGCGCGGAACCGCCGGGAATGGTTGGTAACTGGTTGATAACGCTTGGTATTTCTATGAGTTTAACTCATGAGGATGCAGCACGAAAAAGGCCCCCCTTTCGGGAGCCTAGATCGTTGATTTCCTTGCGGAATTTTTGGTTGCGGGGGCAGGATTTGAACCTGCGACCTTCAGGTTATGAGTCGTCTTCATTACTTTACGCATGACTACGCTACGGCTCATTTATCTTTGTATTTCCTGATAGTTAGTTGACTACGAGCAGCACCATCGGCACGCTCGACTTCGACCTGATTCGCAGCCACTTGCCCCCTCTTGCTGCCACTGTGCTACCTGGGAGAGGGCAAAATGCTTATCAGGTAGCAGATCTAATCGCAGGGTGAAGCCGATGAGCAAATTGACGAAACGGGTGGTCGAAAGCGCCGCAGCCGCCGACGCAGAATATACGATCTGGGACAGCGAAATCCCAGGATATGGGCTACGGGTGCTGCCCAGCGGCAAGAAAAGTTACCTCATTCTGTACCGTGTTGGAACCCGGTCTCGCAAGATGACCATTGGGCCCCACGGCATTCTCACCGCCGAGCAGGCCCGCACCATGGCCATCACCGCACTGGCTGCGGCACGCTCGACCACCC
>NZ_FXXN01000004.1 GCF_900184795.1 Magnetospirillum sp. 15-1
GTCCCCGCCCCGGCCTCCTGCTCCTTCAGGATGCCGATGATTTGTTCTTCACTGAACCTGCTGCGCTTCATGTCGTCCGTCCTCTGATGGGCCGGACTCTACTTCAAACTGGAGGAAGATTTCCAAGGCAGGTCAAAGGCCACATTGAACCGACACCGGGGAACGTGGTGGACTTCCGCGCCGTGGAAGACTGCATCCGCGATCTGTGTGACCGCTTCGATGTGCATGGCATCGGAATTGATCCGCACCTTGCGCGTTCCATGCTCAACACCTTGACCGAGGAAGGATACCCCGCTGTGGAAGTCCGTCAGGGGTGGATGACCATGGCCCCGGCCATCAAGGAATTGGAACGGTCCATCATTGGCCGGATGCTCCAGCATGGTGGGCACCCGGTCTTGCGCTGGTGCTTCGATAATATCCAGGTCGAGACGGACAGGGCGGGGAACCGTCTGTTCAGCAAGGGCAAGGCGCGGGAACGGATCGACGGCGCGGTTGCGTGCGCCATTGCAATCAGCCTCGCCAGCAATGGCGAAGGTGGGCCATCGGTGTACGAAACCGAGGCACGTTCAGAGGGGTTCCTGTTCCTATGACCGACACCAGCACCGTCACAGTTGATGTTTTGTCCGTTCGCCCGGCGACCGGCAACGGCGGCTTGATCGCCCTGGCTGACGCTGAGGTGCTGGTTGATGGCGTGTCGCTGCTGATCCACGGGTTGCGGGTGTCCCGCCTGTCCGATGGCCGCATGGGCGTCGAGGCACCGACGACAAGGAACGAGGCCGGGCGATGGGTGCCCGCCGTCACGCTGCCGGTGGAACTTGGTCGGGCGATGGCTTCGGCTGTGCTCGCGGTTACCGGGTGCGAAAAGATAGTGATGTGAACTAAAAGGACGCGCCATAGGTTTTTTCCGCAACCCTAGCGAACCTGCTTTACCGCGTCATAAACTGACCTCGCATAGTGCGGCCCAATTCCGCAGTCGATAGACAATTTGTAGAACTCTTCCGCTGCATCATGCGGATTCAAGCCATAATGTCGCGTCAATTCTCTCGCATATTTCCTAAGAGGCTCTATGTCACCCGACGTAAAATTCCCGCACGAGCGAATTTTTTCTGAGAACGCGTTAACAACTGCCGCCTTAAGGTCGCAGCCATAAATAAAATACCGCAAATGCTTCAAGAAATTACCGTGCCTGAATATGTCTTCACCAGAGGTTCCGTTGCGCTCAAACACTTTCATGCGCGAACGTCCTCGCGTTCCGTGGCTGTATTCCCCATCCGTAAAATATTTGACCCTTTCTTCTGGAATTGCCTTTCGCTCAATCAGCCGCATCATGAGTTTATGAGACAGGAATCCATTCTCCGCCCCGGTTGACTGCCTGAAGACAACCTCCTGGTCGAACTCTATATTGCGAACAATCTCGCTTTCCTCTTCCGTCAATTCGATAGGACCGGTGGTCATCTCGTCATCCTCCCCGTCTCGCGTCCCGTTGAGTCCCGGATGATCCACCCGTTGACATAGGGTTCCATCGTCCCGATCTGCCGCCTGGTGGCGTCCCGCACGATGTATCTGCCGTTGGTCCAAGGCTCAACGCGCACCCCCGGCGCTGGCATGGGCACGGGTGGCGGCTTGGGCTGGTCAGTCGCCAATGCGGCGGGGGACGCCAGCAACAGGACGGCAATCAGGTAGCGCATGGGCGCGTCTCCTCTACCGTCGATAATGCCCTGGTGCGCGGAGGTTGTCACGGGTGAGGTGCGGGGCGCTGCCACAGGGGTAAAATCTAACGATTTCAACGCTGTAACACCTGTTACACCTTCGGGCGGGCATGGTGTAACGCGAAAACGTCAATGTTTTGAACGCTGTAACACCTGTTACACCTGTTACACCTAAAAAATAAGGTACGCGAGAGAGCGAGTTTCCCCGTGTTTACCGGGGAAATTATAAATCATCCCTGTGAGTGCCTAACGGTCGATCCGTGATCGTTGACGCTGACACGCCCACTCTTGCTGACATGGTGCTGACAAAATGAAAAAGGCTTAGCCTGTGATTTCAGCTAAGCCTTTGAAAAGATTGGCGCAACCGGTAGGATTCGAACCTACGACCTCTGCCTTCGGAGGGCGGTTGCAGCGCGCTGAAGTAACATATATTTATTTTATTTCAGCCTGTTATAAGGTGTACGGGCTCCTTGCAACTCCATCTGAGTTATTAGCCAGTGTCCCGAAATTGTCCCGTGGCTTCCAGCTTTGTCGATGGCTATCTGCGCGCCAACAGCGCATTGACGCGCCATGCAAGTATGTTAGATTTTTGCTGTGACTGCCACTGCTTCGCTCGATCGGCGCGGAGCTGGTGCTACAGTCGGGTGCCCGTGCCGAGATAATAGTCCGATGTCAAATGGCGGCTGATATCAGCGTAAGTCCGCGGCAAGTAGGGTATCGGAGCCAGTTAGTTGCTGGCTTCGCCAGGGGGCGGTGACCTGCGGGAGCCGTCCACCTCAAGCTTGCCTAATTAGAGGCAGCGAGGTCGGCTAAGCGCCACACTCAGTACGGACGCCTGCGGCAGAGGCTCCGAGCGTTTGCGCTCGGAGTCATCATGGCTATTACGTCCACCCGCACCTTCCACGAACCTCGCCGCGAAAGCGGATTCATGTCGCGACGACAGGTTGCCGAAGAGTTCGGGTTCAGCGTTGGCTATTTGAACCAGCTGTCAGCCAGCGAGCTGCCATTCCATAAAATCGGAAGCAAGGTCCTGTATGAGCGGGACGCTGTCGTTGCCTGGATTCGCGGGGTGCGGCAGCAGCCATCGGCTGCGCCCACGATGGCTGCACGCCGTCGGGGGCGGCCGCCAAAGCCTGTGATCGACAGCCAGACCGGTGGCGCGGCCGCCGCCAGCAACCGCTAAGTCACAACATCTGGTCCAAGCAGATGATGACTGCGAGTGCGGCAACGGCCGCGCATGCCGGTGCGCCTGTGTGGGGCGCGCCTGCATCCACATGTCATGACCACGGCGCCGAGGTCAAGATCGGCGGCAAAACGATCACCTCAGACGAGGTGATGCGGCTTAACACCGGATGGCAATTGAGCCCGGAGCATTGGCGCGAGAGCGCTCAGCGGCGCCAGGTGCTTGCCGAGCAAACAGCCCGAATGGGCGATGCTCTGGAGCAATTCGGGGGTATCCGTACGCGAGCCCCCGTTCGGGTGACCGTAATCGGCAACGCCACCGGGGAGATCGACGGCCAGGAGAGTTACCGGGCCATCTGCTTCTTGCCGCTGATTGCCCAGCGGGAGCGCCGCCCCGTCCTCAACGCTCTGCGGTATTTCCAGCGGCACCATCCAGCGGGCGCCTACATCCGCTACGCCGTCGTCACTGCCGGGCGGCGGGTGCCGGCTTGGGGTGATCTTCGGGGGGCCATGGCCCGCCTGCATCGCCAGGTCTCCCGGTGGGCTCATGATGCTGACCGGGATTGGGATGTCGAGGTGCTGTACCGAGGGACCGAGGTCACTCGTGACGCCGCGGCCACCTATCACCCCCACGCCAATGTGCTGTATCGCCCGCGCCGAGGCATGAGCAAGGCTAGGTGGTCCGCCTTTTTGGGGTGGTCGCGCGGGCGGCTCGGCGCTCACTGGCGGGACAACGGCACTCTTAGGGATGCCGACGAGGCGATCAAGTACCCCTTCAAACCGGCCGAACTGGACGATGCCCCCGGCGATGAGCTGGTCTGGCTGTGGTGGGACACCCACCGCCTTAAGCTCGTTCAGCCGATGGGCGCCTTTGCCGAGTTCCGGCGCCAACTACAGCGAGACGGCCAAAAGGTGGCAATGGTCAACCGGCGGGGCGGTGCCCGGCTGGAGATCGTCGCCAGGGCGAAGCGTGATCCCCTTGACGATAAGGCCGAGGCGGACCCACGCGGCGAGAACCTGATCCTGTGTCGCACGGCGCCGCAGTTCCGCTTTTGTTCTTTTGCGGAGCCGGTGACGCTGGTCGTCAATTACACGGATCAGCCGACCACGCCCGAGGGCCGCCAACGCCTCGCCATTATCTGCGCGTGGAATACCCCCTGCAGCTATCCCTTCAATATTTCGTGCGGCGGAATGGCCGAGTCCGAGATCGGCTGGTAATTCACCAGCGGCACGAACTCCTTCTTTTCTTTTTTCTGTTCGGCAGCGATTGCGGCGTGTCGCTCCTGAGAGGACATCACCGACAGGCGTAGCAGACACACCATTTTTCAGGCCTCCACGATCAGTGCTCTTGCGAATCATGACACCCAGCGCGTCGAGGCGGAAGACATCAAATTCCGCTATTTCCCAATCAAAGGCCGTCATTACAAGGCAGAACACAACATAATGAGGCAAATTAAAACACAGTACACGCTAGAAGATCTGCAATAACAAAACACATAACACATCAACAGATTCCGCCATGATGGGTGATTTTGCTTGACTATGAAGTGAATGCTGCACCCAATTACTTTTTACAAAAAAGGTATTTGGGTGCAGCATTCACTATGAATCTCATCGACGATGATTTGAAGGCTGGCGAGGGGCGCTATCGAAGCCAGCGCGAAGGGCCGTTTGGCCGAACTTTCCATTGCCGTGTCGGCTCGATCACGCGGGCGAACGGCGGAGCCAAACGCGCGATCGCCGGCCTCGATTATGACGCACGACGGGGATCGCATTCGGCTAGGCGGGACGAACTGGAGGCGGAAGGCGGGCGGTCACGGGAAGAGATGTCCGCGATCCTGGAAGCGGCCGAGGCGGCAAACAGTCGGAAGAATGGCAAGGTTGCGCTCGACCTCGAGGTAGAGTTGCCTATCCAGGCGACGGAAGAACAGCGACGGCGAATCGTTGAGCGAATCGCACAGTGGTTCGAAAATCAAGGTTGCCCCTGTCATTGGGCGATCCATTCACGAAATAGCTCGAAACGGATACAGCCGCATTTTCATGCGACGGTAGCGGCACGGCCGGTTCGGCTGGCCGGCAGTCATTGGGTGGGGACAGCGCCTGGTCGGCGGGGTGAGCCAGGGGCGCCAGCAATCATCGATGGGCCCGCCGCGATGGCGCATTTCCGGCGCCAGGTCGTTGCAACAGCGATTCGGGACGTCACGGGGCTGGGTTGGCACGGTGGACGGTTGGAGGAGACAGGCATCAATCGCCCAGCAAAGGCCCGGCTGCCGATGGCGGTCTACAAAGCGCAAGAAGCTCGGCAGGCTGGGCAGCAGACGAAGATTCGCGAGTTGGACAATCCCGGCCCCACGCATACCAATCGGCTGATTGACGAACGACGATATGTGGAAGCTCAGCGAGGGCGGGACGAATGGATTGCGGCAAACCGGGCAACTCAGATTCAGCGACGGGCGGAGAAGCAGGTGCGGCGGCTCACGCAAATCGAGCGGCTGGGCGCGATAGACAAGGACGTACTGCGGGCGGCGGCAGATTCGGTAAAGGGCGAAATCGATCAGTTGCGACAGGCGACGGCGCGGCAGGCGGCCATGATCGTCGCAATCGCTCGCGAGTCGGGCGTTGAGATCTCGGCCGAGCAGTTGGAGCGGCTGGACGGTGGCGACTTGGTAGCGGCCGTGCGGCGGGCAAAGGCCGGAAATCGAGACGATTTCGAAGCACGAATCGCGACAGCGGAAGCGCGCGCAGCAAAAGCGGAGGCGACGATGAGCAATGAAAGACGGAGAGCGATACCTGGTGAAAATGCGGTCGCTCGACCTGTGAAGCCGGCCGCGCTGGCACAGCCGACTTTGCGGGCAGCACCCCAGGCTCCCCTGGCCGTACCGCAATCCATGTCGAAGGAAGCCAGAGGGAGCCTCCAGACACGTCTGGCCGGGTACACCCCGGAATCCCTGGTGGAACTGGGAGACATCACGGCACGGCACTACCGTTCGCTCATGAGCCGACGCGCTATGAGTGCAGCGGATGCTCGCGGTCGGGAGGAATACCGGGCCGGCGCCATGATGGTGGCGGAACAGATTCGGGCCGCCGGCCGCGAGCTGGGCGTAGAGCTCTCGCGCTTGATAGCCCCTCGCCCAGCCCCGGCTCCTTCGCCGGGCGGCCGGGGGCGAAGCGGCAATTCTTTGTGATGATGATTCGGCCGGCGGGTTCGAGGCCGCCGGCTGGGGTGGCGGCCTGGTGGGTTGAGATATCTCTCTCCGCCAGGCCGTTGCCCACCGGCGACCATCGGGAGCCGCCGGCACGCAGACGCAGGCTCAAGAGGCTTCGCGGGGAACCGCGCCGGCAAGCCGGCGTGGGCGGAAGCCTCTTGAACCGGCGGCAACTCCTCACCCTTTTGCCCGCTCCTGGGTGATCGTGGTCGATCACCCAGGAGACGCCACCCGGCGAGGGATTCGTTTCTGGCCTTAGGCGTGGTGGCGGACGTATTCCTGCAAGGCGGCATTGATTTGCGTTTGGCAGCCTTCACCGCTGGCCGCGTGATCCTTGAAGGTGTCTTGACAGCTATCTTTCTTATCCGCACTATCTGTGGAAATATTTGCAGTAATAAATTTCCGCAGACCGGGAGGCGCACCATGGCGAACCATGAGCGAGCGGCGAACACGGACCAGGCGGAGATGGTCTTGTCGAAGGCGACCATCCGCGCCGCCGACCATTTCGGCCTCTCTCACACCGCATTATCCGAGATTCTGGGGCTGTCCGAGCCATCCATCTCCCGGATGCGCAAGGGGCAGTATCTGTTGAAACGCGGGCGCAAGGAATTCGAACTGGCGCAGATGTTCGTGCGCACCTTCCGCAGTCTTGACGCCATCACGGGCGGTGATGACGCTTCGGCGCAATCCTGGCTGCTTGCCGAGAACAGCGCCCTTCAGGCGAGGCCCATCGACCTGATGAAGACCATCCGAGGTTTGGTGGCGACGGCGAATTATGTGGACTCCCGACGCGCTACGATCTGAAGCTCGGCCCTATGCCGCCGAGGTCTGGCGCGTTGTGGAGGCGCAGTCCCGCGCCTCCACTATGCGGCTGACCGACAGCCAGGACGAGCAACATATCCTGGAAGACCTGATTGAGGAGGTGAAGCCCCCGGTCCCGGCCAATTGCCGCCATCTCCACTGGCTGCTGTTCACGCCGTTCCGCTATGCCCCCTATCCGCAGGGGTCCCGCTTTCGCCGCGCCAATCAGCCAGAGGGAGCGTTCTATGCCGCTGAAGCGGTGGAGACCGCCATTGCCGAGTTGGCCTTCTATCGGCTGCGGTTCTTCGCTGAATCACCCGGAACCAAACTGCCGGAGCGCCCGACCGAACATACGGCATTCTCCGTCCCGGTCGAGACATCCCGGCTGATCGATCTGACGGCAACGCCATTGGATCGGGACGAAGCCCTGTGGACTGACCGCAGCGATTATTCCGCCTGCCAGAATTTTGCCGATACCGCTCGTGCCGCTGCCGTCGAGGTGCTGCGCTATCGTTCTGTCCGCGATCCCGAAGGCGGTTGCAATGTCGTGGTCCTGGCCCCGGAAGCCTTCGGCGCCACCGAGCCGAAGCAGATTCAGACGTGGCGTATCTTCATCCGCCCTACCGGCGTGCAGGCGGCACGGGAATTCCCACGGGCAGAGATGGAGTTTGGGGTGGAGGGATTTGCCTGATGATTGAGAACATCACGTCCACCGATAGATTCTTGTACCACTACACGAAATCATCGACCGCAATTGACTACATATTAAAAGACAGAAACATTAAGTTTGGGGCTTACACAAAAACAAATGACCCAAAAGAAACAAAGACGTGGGAATTCACCGTTGGGACGAATGGGAGTATTGATTATGGAAAATATAGGGATGCGGAGGAATCGGCTTGGCTATCGAATGAGTTGAAGGGACGGGCCCGGGTGGCTTGTTTCTCCCAAGATTCGGGTCCTTTGACGGGGTGCCATCTCAGTGACATTTTCCGTAGAGGTTTCTGCAAGCCGCACATGTGGGCGCATTACGCAGAAAACCATTCTGGTGTTTGCTTGGTATTCGACAGGCAAAAATTATCGCAGGCCATCACATCACAAACCCCAGATGGCGAAATTATAATGGCGGGTCCGGTCAGTTACATAGATAAGGGAGTTGTGCCGGATCTATATGGTGATCAAGCGTATCTGATAAATGCAGACGTTCTGGAGGCCGTTGGAAGAGAGAAATATCCTGCGCTACACATGAAAACTCACTACAAAACTTTATTTTTTGAAAAAATGATAGATTGGCTCAATGAGGCAGAGTGGAGATTTGTGATATTTTCTGACACAGATAACGATGTGTTCATTGAATACGGCGATGCGCTTGTTGGCATAGTATTTGGGGATGGCACAAGCAAAGAGACAATTCGCACCGCCATGCAATTGGGTCGGCCTTATGGAGTGCAATGCACAGGGCTGACGTGGAAGAATTGCAGCCCCTGGTATGATTTTGGCAATCCTCTTTATCTTCGAAAGCCTTGGGGTGAGCTCGACTGACTCATTTACCCCATCTTCTTTGCAAGATCGCTAGCCCGCAGATTCGTGTACCGCTTCAGCATCTGCAAATCCTGATGCCCGGTGACTGACGCCACCTCCATGATGTTCCAGCCGCGCTCGAACAGCCGGGATGTGGCTTCGTGGCGCAGGTCGTGGAAATTGAAGTGCTCCATCTTGGCCCGTGACCTGGCCCGCTCGAATGCTTGCTTCAGCCCTTCGGCGGTGGTGCCTATGACCGCGCCATCTGTTGGGCGGGCTTCGGTGCCCAGTTGCCATAGAACCTCATAGGCCCGCGGAGAGAGCGGGATGTGGCGCCCTTTGCCGGTCTTGCTGTCGGGAATATGGGCGTGGAGCCGGTCCAGATCGACGCAATCCCAGCGCAGGGCCAGAAGCTCGCTCCGACGTAGCGCGGTTTCCAGGGCCAGGATCACGGCGGGCGTCAGCCAGGGATTGCGGGCGTCTCGGCAGTGCTGGAGAAGCTTCTCCTCCTCGCCAGGCTGAAGGCGGGTGTCGCGAGCATCCCGCACGGTAGGGCGGCGCACGTCGGAGATTGGATTCTCTATCATGCCGTGACTTTTCCGCACGGACTCAATGACGGTATGTAGCAGCCCCAATTCCCGCTTTACCGTTCCTGCGGTCACGGACTTCAGGCGCCGGTCCCTATATTCCTCAAAAAGGCGGGTTGAGAGGGTGGCCAGCGAGTGCGCCGCCAGTTTGGATTCGTCCCGCAGGAAGCGGGTAAGGCGGAGGCCCTCATCCCGCCCACCCTTGTGCGTGGTGGCGACATCGCGGATGTAGGTTTCAACAGTCTCCCGGAAGGTGGTTCGCTCCGCCTTGCTCCGATCCACATATACGCCTCGAATCATCTCCGACTCGATGACCTTGGCCCAATCCTCGGCGGCCTTCTTGCTGTCCTTCGTAGCTGATTGTACGGGAAAGCCGAGGCGGCGTATCTTGGCCTGCCAGCCAATGATTTCGCCGTCCTTGTTTTTGCGCGCTGTGATGGTTGCCATAGGGCGCCTCGGGGACAATGACGGCGGTTGGTGTCCCCAAATTGTCCCGAAAAACCATATGAATTTCAAGTCAGCCAACGTGAATTTGGCTGAAATCCAGGTTTCATGCGGTGGGGAGATTGGCGCAACCGGTAGGATTCGAACCTACGACCTCTGCCTTCGGAGGGCAGCGCTCTATCCAGCTGAGCTACGGCTGCGCGATCGATCACGGATGATCGGAGAGGGGCGGAACATACTGGATTTCTGCGGCCTTGGGCAAGCCCCTTTGTGGGGAGGTCGGCGCGGGGTTGATAAGAACGAAACGGGACTGGGTGTTGCCAGTTGCCAGATATTGCCAGCGGGACAGTTGGATGTCGCCGTTCCGTGCTGTTCGTTGTTCGTTGCGTCACGCTAGGCTGTAGTGACAATTTAGGATTCCCTTGGCGCCCGAGATGTGATTCAAGACTGATTTTTGGAGGTCGGTCTTGGACGGCGAAGTTCTGCGCGATGATCAGTGGGAGCGGCTGCGGGAGTTTGTGCCCGGAGGCCGGAAGGGAAAGCGTGGCCCGCGTAGCGATGGCCGCCGCTTCTTCGACGCCATCCTGTGGGTGGCACGGTCTGGTGCGCGATGGCGAGATTTGCCGGAGAAGTTTGGCCCCTATCAGACGGCCAAACGCCGCTATTACCGCTG
>NZ_FXXN01000005.1 GCF_900184795.1 Magnetospirillum sp. 15-1
GTGTAGTACCCCTCCCGCCCGAGGAAGACCCCGCCCCCCCAATGCTGACCATGGCAAGTCCATGGCGGCGCGCCATGGACTTGCCATGGTCAGCATGGGCATGAGCGGTGATTTCGAGACGGCCATCGCCGAGGGTGCCACCCATGTGCGGGTGGGCTCGGCCATTTTCGGCCATCGGGGCTGACCGTTACTGTTCGGTAACGGTTCCTGTCGCGCCGCCGCCGAGACGCGAGCTTTTCTCGTACTTGTCCATGGCCTGCATCATGGAGGCGCTGAACCAGTCGCCCGACTGGCCCCCCGGAACACCGGAACCGCTGGAACCCGACGTGGCCGAGGCTTCGGCCTGGGCGGCCACCATCTGCTGGGCCGTGGCCGCCGACGTGGCGCGCTGGGCGCTGGGACGGTGACCGACGATCGGAGCGTTGGAACGCAGGCCGGTAGTGGACACCGTGGTGCCGATGGCCAGGGGCGCCTGGGTGGCGAGCGGCGTGGTGCGTCCGGGAATGGGCATGAAACGGGGCTCGCGACCCAATGGCATGGGCCGGTTGGCGGCTGCCGCCACCTGCTCGGAGGCCGAGGCGACCTGAACCGGCGCGACGGCGGCCGAGGCGGCGGCGGCCGAGACGGCGGCGGCGGGCTGGGCGTCGTCGCCCACCAGATCGGGCATGATCAGCGGCCGGGCCTTGGTGGAATCATCGGCCTTGGGCTCGGCAGTCTTGGATTCGGCGGGCTTCGCTTCGGGAGATTTGGGTCCGGCGGCGGCCAGGACCTGGCTCTGCTGCTGGGAAGAGGCTTCCAGACGGGCCGCCTGAGCCTCCGGGGCCGGCGCCTTTTCCTCGGCCGAGGCCAGCGCGGTGCCGGTGCCGGTGGCGGGATCATCGTCCCGGAACAGGGCCAGCACATGCCCGCCGGCATCATGGCCGGTGGATTCCTCGAGGATACAATTGGCCGCCGAGGCGATCAGGCCCAGCGGTCCGCCGAACAGGGTACCGCCCACCAGACGGGCGGCCACGCCGATCTTGTCACCGGTGGCCTCCCGGTACAGGTCGTTGACGATGGGAATATGCTGCAGCGGATTGATGACGTCGAGAAGGTCCCAGAACGACGGCTCATCGTCGCCCTCGGCGAACATGCTGAGCTGCTTGACGTCGGGAGAGGAATTGGCGGCCTTCGTGGCTTCCGCCGCCGTCACCGCATTCTCGGTGGGCAGAGTCGGCACCAGCGAGCCGGGCAGGCTCGACATCTGGTAGGAGGACACGGCGGATAGCGACATAGCGCACCTCGGATGAAGGACGCCACCATCCTTGCAACCGTGATGCCAGTTTCATAACGTTGAAATTGCTGCGATTTTATTCAAACCGCCCCGGCAAGAGCCGCCATGGGGCAGAAAGCGTGCGGCAAATCCTGCCGGGAGCCCCGGCAGCCTAGAACAGGTGGCCGCTACGCGTCGCCTTGGTCCGCAGATAACCCTGGTTATGGTCGTTGGAGGGGAACACGTGCGGCACCCGCTCGGTCACCTCGACACCGTGGCGGGCCAGGGCATCCACCTTCATGGGATTGTTGGTGAGCAGCCGCACCCGGCAGATCCCCAACAGCCGCAGCATCTGCGCCGCCGGCAGATAGATGCGCTCGTCGTCGTCGAAGCCCAGCTGCAGATTGGCGTCCAGGGTATCGAAACCGTCGTCCTGCAACTGATAGGCCCGCAGCTTGTTCACCAGTCCGATACCCCGGCCCTCCTGGGCGAGATAGAGCAGCACGCCGCTGCCGGTCTGGGCGATTTCAGCGATGGCGCCGCGCAGCTGGTCGCCGCAATCACAGCGCAAACTGCCCAGCAGGTCCCCGGTGAAGCATTCGGAATGCAGCCGGGTCAGCACCGGCTGGTCGGGATCGGGATCGCCGATGATGATGGCCAGATGCTCGATGCCGCCATCGGACGGGCGGAAGGCGACGATCCGGGCGTTCTCGGCATTTTCCAGCGGCACCCGGGCCTGGCTCACCTGCCGCAGCGAGCGGGCGGCGTTCTCCTGATAACCGGTGATCTCGGCCGCCGCCAGCCCGCACCGCCTGGGCCGGAACGGTACCGGTCGGGGCCAGAACCACCGCCGGCAGCAGCCGGGCCAGCTTGGCCAGCGCCACGCAGGCCTCGTCCACGCCGCCGGCGCGACGGGCATCCAGACCCGAGAAGGCCGGCATGGGCAGCGAGCGGGCGCCGGGATCGGCCAGCCAGGCAATCGTTGCCGTATCGAAACCGTTTGCCGAGGTCACCCGGAACACTCCGGCCTCGGTATCGCCCAGGCCCAGCACCCCGGCCCGGCGCCCGGTCAGGGCCAGCAGAGGATCGGAACCGGCCGCCGTCGCCAGCAGAACCAGACTTTCATCCGATACCGCTTCGGCCGCCATCATCAGCGCCGACCCGTCGGCATGCTCGACCAGCACCAGCCCGCCGCGGCGCAGCTCGGCGATGGCGCGATCGACAACGATCAGCGAGGGAAGAGCCGCCGTTTCCGGCTTGGGAGTGGTATCGAGGCTTCGGGTCATGGACAGGCTTCGTTTTTCGGCCGGCCGGAACCATACAGCCTTTTCCCCGGCGGGAAAAAGGAAAAGCCGATGAGTCCGAACCCGTCCCCGCCCCACTCCCGCCACTCGCGCGCCATCGCCAGACCACAAAGCCGTGTGATATAGGGTTACAGTCCGAAAGGCCGAACATGATCCCTGTACCCCGCATCCTTCTGGCCATCGCCGACGTCCCGTTGCGCCGCAGCGTCGCCGAGCATCTGCGCGCCACCGCCGGATGGTCGGTGACCGAGGCCACCGACGCCGCCGAAGCCCTGGGTCGAGCCCGGGATCACGATCTGGCGGTGGTGGATGAAGCCCTGGACGGTCCCGCCCTGTGCCTGCGGCTGCGCTGAGGACGGCATCGTCCTGCCCATGCTGCTGCTGGGGCCGGCCGGCACGCCCCGCTGCTGCGGCATCGAAGCCGTGGTGTCCAAGCCGCTCCGCCTGCCCCTCCTGGTCACCCGCATCCGCGACATTCTCGCCCGCCGGTCCAACGTCAGCGTCGGCCGCTGGCGCTTCGACGAGGGCCGCTCGGTCCTGGACGGCGACGGCGGGGCGCTGGTGCGCCTTACCGCCAAGGAAACCGCCATCCTGGGGCGCCTCCACCGCGCCGCCGGGCAGGTAGTGGCCCGCGAGACCCTGCTGGGCGAGGTCTGGGGCTACGGCGCCGGCATCGATACCCACACCCTGGAGACCCATATCTACAAGCTGCGCCGCAAGCTGGGCGGGGGTGTGCTGGTCAGCGAAAACGGCGGGTACCGGCTGTCATCAGACCCCACCTGATTCCGACGGTGTCATAAGACACACATGGACACGGATGCGGTGCTGCGCACCGCTCGCGGATGACTATGAAATAATCATAGAGGATTTTTTATCCGCGGCCGCGCAGCGGCATCCGTGGCATCCGTGTCGATGAACCATCGAAGGCCGCGCTCTCCCCCGCCTACAGGTCGAAATCCACCATCACCGGCACGTGGTCCGAGGGCTGGGTCCACGAGCGGGCCTCGCGCGCCACCAGGGTGCCGCGCAAGGCGGGAGCCAGGGCGGGCGTCACCCAGACGTGATCGAGACGGCGGCCACGGTCATTCCGCTGCCAGTCGGGGGAACGGTAGCTCCACCAGGTGAACAGCTTTTCCTCGGGCGGCACGAAATGGCGCACCGCGTCGACGAAAGGCACCGAGGCCTGGAAGGCATTGAGCAGTTCCACCTCGACCGGGGTGTGACTGACCACCTTGAGAAGCTGCTTGTGGGACCACACATCGGTTTCCAGGGGCGCGATATTGAAGTCACCGGCCAGGATGGCCTTGGAATCAGGCTTGATCTCGGCGGCGGCCCAGGCGGTGATCTCGCGCACGAAATCCAGTTTATGGGCGAACTTGTCGTTGATCTCGGGGTCGGGCTCGTCGCCGCCCGCCGGGATGTAAAGGCAATGCACCTCCACCCCGTTCTCGAGGCGCGCCATCAGGTGGCGGCGGTCGTCGCGGCCGCAGCGCGACAGCGGCCGGATTTCGGCCATGGGCAGTCGCGACAGGATGGCGACGCCGTTGTAGCCCTTCATGCCGTGAAAGGCCACGTGCTCGAACCCCATCTCCCGGCATTCGTCCAGGGGGAACAGCGGGTCGTCGACCTTGATCTCCTGCAGACAGACGATGTCGGGGTTCATCACCGACGCCACCTGCCGCAGCAGGTCGATACGTAGGCGGATCGAGTTGATGTTCCAGGTGACGAGACGCACGGGTCGGGGATTCCCTCATGGCCGGGATGATCTGGCGAAGGCGCGGAGAATACACGAAAAGGGCGCCCGGTCAGGGGGGTAACCGGGCGCCCTATTGCTCCGTGTGGAGCGCGGGGTGGCAGGGGAAACCAACCCCGCAGGGCACACGGACCATTGCAGTCTCGGCCGTGCTCCTTGGAATTTGGGGTGCCGTTTTTGTCTTCACAGGCGCATTCAGCGCATGGCCGCTATGCATTCTAGGCATGGCTTAGTTGCCGGTGTTGAGGGCGGGTGCGGTGAACTTGGGATTCTTGAACTCGAACAGCTTGCCGTCGAGGGTCAGGCCGCTCTGGGCCTGGTACAGCGACACGGTGGTCACCTGATGCTGAGCGTCCTTGACCTGCCACTGCCGCAGGGCGAAGGGTTTGTCGGAGAACACCAGGGTGATCTCGCCGGCCGCCGGATCGTCGGCTTCCACCACCGAGATGCGCACCACGCCGGGCAGGCGGGTCACCCGCGTCACCGTCACGTCGCCGCCGTCCAGCTTGACGCCGGGCCGCACCAGGATGCCGGCCGGGGTGGAGCCCAGGGGAATATAGCTGGGCTCGCCCAACTGGCTGTCATGGACGATCAGGAAGCTGCCGTCGGCCACCACCAGCAGCGGGCTGGGCGGATCGTATTGCAGCCGCAGCTTACCCGGCCGCGACAGATAGGCGTCGCCCTCGACGGACGAGCCGTTGGGCGAGACCTGGAGAAAGCGGGCCTTCAGGGTGGTGACGCCGTTGAGGTACTCCTCGGCGCGGGCGATGTCGGCCCTGTCCTGGGCCGACAAGGGCGTGCGCGCCGGCTGGGCGGCCTGGACGCCTGCCGAGAACACGCCGAGCAGGGCCGCGACGACCCAAATCTTCAAACTCTTCATCACCATCCGTTCCATTCGCCGTGTGAACCGCCAGGACAGCAAGACACCAGGATTATGGAAGAAATATGGTCCTCCCACCCGGCACCCTTCCTCAATACTCGACCCCGGTACGGGCCAGGACCTCGCGCTTGCCCACATGGTTGGGCTTGCCCACCACGCCTTCGGCTTCCATGCGCTCGATCAGGCGGGCGGCGCGGTTATAGCCGATCTGCAGGTGACGCTGCACGAAGGAGGTGGAGGCCTTGTTCTCGCGGCAGACCAGGGCCACCGCCTGATCGTAGAGGTCGTCGCCCGAACCGCCGCCCTCGCCGCCGCCCAGGCCGAACTCGCCCTGCTCCTCCTCGGTGACCGCCTCCACATAGGACGGCTCGCCCTGGGAGCGCAGATGGTCCACCACCTTCTCCACCTCGTCGTCGGAGACGAAGGGGCCGTGCACGCGGGTGACGCGCCCACCCGACGCCATGTACAGCATGTCGCCCTGGCCCAGCAACTGCTCGGCGCCCTGCTCGCCCAGGATGGTGCGGCTGTCGATCTTGCTGGTCACCTGGAAGGAAATACGGGTGGGGAAATTGGCCTTGATGGTGCCGGTGATGACGTCCACCGAGGGGCGCTGGGTGGCCATCAGGATATGGATGCCGGCGGCGCGGGCCATCTGGGCCAGACGCTGCACGGCGGCCTCGATGTCCTTGCCGGCCACCAGCATCAGGTCGGCCATCTCGTCGACGATCACCACGATGAAGGGCAGCGGCTCCAGCGCCAGGGTCTGCTCCTCGTAGAGCGGCTTGCCGGTGTCGGGGTCGAAGCCGGTCTGCACCGTGCGGGTCAGCACCTCGCCCCGGTCGCGGGCCTCGGCCAGGCGGTGGTTGTAGCCGGCGATGTTGCGCACGCCGAGCTGGCTCATGGCGCGGTAGCGGTCTTCCATCTCGCGCACCGCCCATTTCAGCGCCACCACCGCCTTGCCCGGCTCGGTGACCACCGGGGCCAGCAGATGGGGGATGCCGTCATAGACCGACAATTCCAGCATCTTGGGGTCGATCATGATGATGCGGCACTCTTCCGGGGTCAGGCGGTAGAGCAGCGACAGGATCATGGTGTTGATGGCCACCGACTTGCCCGAGCCGGTGGTGCCGGCGATCAGCAGGTGTGGCATGCGGGCGAGGTCGACCATCACCGGCGCGCCGCCGATATCCTTGCCCAGCACCAGGGTCAGCTTGGCCGAGGCCTTCTCGAACTGCTCGGCGGCCAGCAATTCGCGCAGATAGACGGTTTCGCGCTTCTGGTTGGGCAGCTCGATGCCGATCACGCTGCGCCCCGGCACGGTGGCGATGCGCACCGAGAGCGCGCTCATGGAGCGGGCGATGTCGTCGGCCAGACCGATCACCCGGCTGGTCTTGGTGCCCGGCGCCGGCTCCAGTTCGTACAGCGTCACCACCGGGCCGGGACGAACCTTCACCACCTTGCCGTTGACGCCGAAATCCGACAGCACCTCTTCCAGCATCCGGGCGTTCTGGGCCAGACCGTCCTGATTGACGCGGGTGGTGCCCTGATCGGGCGCCGGGGCCAGCAGGGTCAGCGGCGGCAATTGGTAGCCCGAACCGGGCGGCGGGGCCCCCAGGTCGAGAGTCCCCTGGCGGGCGGCACGCTCGCGCTTGCCCGGCGTCACCGGCGGGCGCTTGGGCTGGACCAGGGAGCCGGCCGGCCGCGCCGGCTCATCGGCGGTATCCTCAAGGGGCGGCGGCACGAAGGGATCGTCGTCGTCCTCGTCATCGGGCGGCAACGGCGTGGCGACCGGCTCGGCCCGCGCCGGAACCGGACGCAGCACCGGATCGACCCGGCGGATGCCCGGCTCGGGCTCGGCGAAGGGATGAGTGCGCAAGGAGGAAGCCGCCTGACTGGGGCCGCGTTGGCCATGTCCAGGGAACGCCGCCCCAGCCCGGCCCACTCGGCCCCGGTCAGGCCCAGCACGAACACCGACGCCGCCAGCCCGACCAAGGCGGCGGCGGGGCCGGCGATCCAGGCGAATTCCGGCGGCAGCAGCAGGCCAAGTCCCTTGACCAGCAACAGACCCAGGGCGCCGCCGGGACCGGCGGGCAGTGATGCCATGTCGGGCAGCGGCAGCGCCGCCAGGGCCAGCCCCCACAGCACCATGGTGAGCGGCAGGATCATCAGGCGCAGCATCCAGCGGCCGGGCAGCCGCACTCGCACCACGACCAGCAGGCCCCACACCACCCAGGTCAGCGCCAGGACGGCGCCGCCCCAGCCCACCGCCTGGAACAAGAAGTCGGCGAACCAGGCGCCGGGACGGCCGAGCGCGTTGATCACCGGGCCGCTGGCGGCGGTGTTGAAGCTGGGATCGTGGGGGTCGGCGGTGACCAGGGCGGCAAGGCCCGCCCCGCCGAGGGCCAGCATGAGCAGCCCGCCCACCTGGGTCAGGCGGCGACGCAGGAAGTCCACGGTTCCGCGCGGCAGGAACCCGCCGGAGGGCATGGTCTTGCGCGATGGAGCCGCCATGATCCCTCCTATCCTCCCAGGATCTCGCCCAGGCGGGTCAGCGCCGCCTCGGTGGTGGCCAGATCGTGGACCAGGGCGACGCGGATGAAGCGGCTTCCGGGATTGCCCTCCTCGGAATCCTCGGCGGCGAGATAGGTTCCGGGCAGCACCCGGATATTGCCCTCGCGCCACAGCTTGACCGCCGCCACCTCGCCGTCGCCCACGTCCAGCCACAGGAAAAAGCCGCCGGCCGGCCGGGTGAAGCCCAGGCGGCCGCCAAGAATCCGTTCGGCCGCGTCCAGCTTGGCGCGATAGAGATTGTTGCTCTCGGTCACATGCGCCTCGTCGCGCCACAGGGCGGCGGCGACGGCGGCGATGGGCAGCGGCGTGGCGGCGCCGCCATAGGAGCGCAGACGGGCAAAGGCATGGATCACCCGCTCGTCGCCGATCACCACGCCGGAGCGCAGACCCGGCACACTGGACCGTTTCGATAGCGAATTGAACACCAGGATGTTGGCCAATCCCTCGCCCGAGGCGGCGCAGGCCGCCAACGCGCCGGGAGGCGGCGCCTTGTCCCAGATCTCGGAATAGCATTCGTCCACGGCCAGGACGAAGCCGTGGCGGCGGGCCGTCTGGACCTGACGTTCCAACAGGCCGGCATCGGCCACCGATCCTTGCGGATTGGCGGGAGAGCAGACATAGGCCAGGGCCGTCCGATCGAGAATCTCGGCCGGCAGGGTGGAAAAATCGGGCTGGCTGGCCGGACCGGTGGCGCCGGGCACGAAGACCGGCTCGGCCCCGGCCATCACCGCCGCGCCAGCATAGACCTGATAGAACGGATTGGGCAGCAGCACCAGCGGCCGCTGGCCGCCGCGATCGCCGCAGACCGTCTGGGCGATCAGGTACAGCGCCTCGCGGGTACCGGCCACCGGCAGGATCGCCTTGTCGGGATCGACCAGTCCGGCGGGCAGGCCATAACGCCGGCCGGCCCAGTCGGCCACGGCGCGGCGCAGATCATCGGGACCGTTGGCGGGCGGATACTTGCCCCACAGCCCGGCATTGGCCGCCAGGACCTCGGCCACCAGGGACGGCGCCTTGTGCTGGGGCTCGCCGATGGACATGACGATGGAATCGGGCCGGGCCGGCGCCCCCAGCAGCTTGGCCAGCCGGGCGAAGGGATAATCGGGCAGGCCGTCGAGACGAGCGTCGAGATGGGGAGCGATGGTCATGTTTTTCCGCGGGCCGAGGCAAACGTTGGCAGAACATTGGAGTATTACCCTATTCCCCGCTCCGGCCCCAGGGGGAAGTTTAACGATGCCGCCCGGCGCCCTTCCGCCGGCCCACCGGCCGGCCAGGCCCAAGGGGCCGCGCGCCTTATGGCGCGGGAGCCGAGGGTTTCGGAGAAACCCGCCCGGCGATTGAGGAACGTGAACCCGCCGGCCCACCGGCCGGCCAGGCCCAAGGGGCCGCGCGCCTTATGGCGCGGGAGCCAAGGGTTTCGGAGGAACCCGCCCGGCGATTGAGGAACGTGAACCCGCCGGCCCACAGGCCGGCTAGGCCCAAGGGGCCGCGCGCCTTATGGCGCGGGAGCCGAGGGTTTCGGAGAAGCCCGCCCGGCGATTGAGGAACGTGAACCCGCCGGCCCACCGGCCGGCTAGGCCCAAGGGGCCGCGCGCCTTATGGCGCGGGAGCCAAGGGTTTCGGAGGAACCCGCCCGGCGATTGAGGGACATATAAAAGAAAAGGGCGCCGGGTTGCCCCGGCGCCCTCCTCGACCTCTCTCCCGCGGCGACGGGGAGGCTCGAGGATCAGTGGACCGTTTCGCCGTGCAGGGCGAGGTCGAGGCCTTCCCGCTCTTCCTCGGCGGTGACGCGCAGGCCCATGACCATGTCGATGGCCTTGAGCAGGATGAACGACACCACGGCGGTATAGACGCCGGTGATTAGCACGCCGTAGACCTGGGTCAGCACCTGACCGCCATTGCCTTCCAGCAGGCCGGCGGTGCCGCCGATACCCTCGACCGCGAACACGCCGGTCAGGATGGCGCCGGTGATGCCGCCGATGCCGTGCACGCCGAAGGCGTCCAGCGAGTCGTCGTACTTGAGGGCATGCTTGAGGCCGGTGGCGCCCCAGTAGCAGACCACGCCGGCGATCAGGCCGATGACCAGGGCGCCCTTGACGTCCACGAAGCCGGCGGCGGGGGTGATGGCGACCAGACCGGCCACGGCGCCCGAGATGATGCCCAGAGCGGAGGGCTTCTTGCGCAGCAGCCACTCGGCGAGCATCCACGAGACGGCGGCGGCGGCGGCACCCACCTGGGTCACGGCCATGGCCATGCCGGCACGGCCGTCGGCGGCCACGGCGGAGCCGGCGTTGAAGCCGAACCAGCCCACCCACAGCAGCGCGGCGCCGATGATCGACAGGCTGAGGTTATGGGGAGCCATGTTGTCGGTACCGTAGCCCTTGCGCGGCCCCATGATCAGGCAGGCGACCAGACCGGCGATGCCCGCGTTGATGTGCACCACGGTGCCGCCGGCGAAGTCCAGCACGCCCATCTTGCCGAGGAAGCCGACGGCGGTGCCCTTCTCGTCCATCATCCACACCCAGTGGCAGATGGGAGCGTAGACGACCAGCAGCCACAGGCTCATGAACACCAGCATGGAGGAGAACTTCATGCGGTCGGCGAAGGCGCCGGTGATCAGGGCCGGGGTGATGATGGCGAAGGTCATCTGGAACATCATGAACACCGATTCGGGAACCGGGTTCGGCAGAGCCAGGGAAGCCTTTTCCAGGCCGGTCAGCAGGAAGCGGTCCAGGCCGCCGATGAACGGGCTCTCGCCGGTGAAGGCCAGGGAGTAGCCGACGATCACCCATAGCAGGGTGACGACGCAGGTAATGGCGAAGCTCTGCATCATGGTGCCCAGCAGGTTCTTCTTGCGAACCATGCCGGCGTAGAACAGCGCCAGGCCGGGAATGGTCATCATCAGCACCAGGGCGGTGGAGGTGAGCATCCAGGCGGTCGACCCGGTATCAAGCACCACCGGAGCGGCGGCAGCGGCCGGAGCGGCGGCCTCCTCGGCGCCCGCGACCGAGGCGAGAAGCGCGAGGCCGAGCGCGGGGCCTACGCCTAACAGAACGGACTTCAAACGATTGCTCATGGTTACCCCCGAAGCGGCTCAGCGAATGAACGTTGTGATCGGCCTTGCGATGATCCTCGGCACGATCGGCTGGCTCTCCAGTAACAAGAACCGTGCCAAGTGCCGGAAAAGGCCGGAATTAGGCGATTCTGTCAGAGACCTGTCGTTGCCGGCCCAGGGATAACCCCATTAATGATGAAGTTTTGGGCAGGTAAATCGGGTGGTGGTCAAATTTTGTGCTGAGCTAATATTGTGCGGCGAATGCTTCAATGGCGACGGAACAAGCCGGCGATTGGGCAAAGCAAAAGCCCGGAAGGATTGGGCCTTCCGGGCTTGAGGGCTTGCACCGCCTGCTGAACGAATCAGAGCGCTTCCGCGTTGCTTTCGCCGGTACGGATGCGATAGGCCTGCTGGATCTCGGTGACGAACACCTTGCCGTCACCGATCTTGCCGGTGCGGGCGGCGGTTTGGATGGCTTCCACCACGCGGTCGACCAGATCGTCGTTGACGGCGACCTCGATCTTCACCTTGGGCAGGAAGTTCACCACGTATTCGGCACCACGGTAGATTTCGGTTTGTCCCTTCTGGCGGCCGAAGCCCTTGACTTCGCTCACGGTCAAACCCTGGACGCCCAGGGGCGTCAGGGCCTCGCGAACCTCGTCGAGCTTGAAGGGCTTGATGATGGCCATGATCAGCTTCATCTTGGGGTCCCCATGCAATTCCAGGGATCCGTCATCCCGGTGCGGAGTCCGCCGATGACCTGGCGGGCCGAGAAAACGGATCACGGTTGATCGGTCGCAAGCCTTCTTGCGAATGTTCCGCTGCCCTTTCCCATTCAAGCGGCATGCCGAAATTGGGCCTTCCCATGAAAATGATGAAAAATATCGCTTTGCCAAGGTGTTGAGCCGGGCCGCCATCAACATGCCGCCTGAATCTTGGGCGCTTTCAGGGTGGGTTTGCCTGTTTCCTCGGCGATTCACGGCGGCCCACCCTTGAATCGGCCGGCCGGGGATGGCAGAACAATTCTCATGAGCATGTCTTCCCCCCTGCGCGTGGACGTCCTGATCAATGGCGGCGGTCCGGTCGGCGCCCTGCTGGCCGCCGTGCTGGGCCGGGCCGGTGTCCGGGTGGCGGTGATCGAGGCCGCCCCGCCGGAAGTCCTGGCCCGCCCCGGCTCGGATGCGCGGGCCATCGCCATCGCCTATACGGCGCGCAAGGTGATCGCCGCCGCCGGTGCCTGGGACGGCATGAAGGACGAAGCGGGCGAGATTCTGGAAATCCGCGTCACCGACGATGCCTCGCCGCTGTTCCTGCACTACGACCACCAGGAAATCGGCGCCGATCCCCTGGGCTGGATCGTCCCCAACCCGGCCATCCGCCGCGAACTGCTGGCCGCCCTCGGCCGCATTCCCGACGTCACCCTGCTGGCTCCGGCCCGGCTCAAGCGTCTCGAGCGCCTGCCCCATCGGGTCGAGGCCGAGCTGGAAGACGGACGGGTCGTCCACGCCGCCCTGGCGGTGGCCGCCGACGGGCGCGGCTCCATGCTCCGGCAGCAGGCGGGGATCAAGGTGACGCGGCGCGACTACCACGAGAGCGGCATCGTCTGCATCATGGCCCACGAGCGGCCCCACCACGGCATCGCCCACGAGCGCTTCCGTTGCCGGCCGGGCCTTTCGCCATCCTGCCCCTGGCCGGCAACCGCAGCGGCATCGTGTGGACCGAGGCCAACCACGTCGCCGCCGCCATCTGTGATCAGGGCGACGACGCCTTCCGGGCCGAACTGGCCGCCAAGGTCGGCGATTTCCTCGGCGAAATCCGGCTGGAGGGTAAGCGCTTCCACCATCCCCTCACCCTGCAATTCGCGGACGCCATGATCGGCCATCGCCTCGCCCTGATCGGCGACGCCGCCCACGGCATGCATCCCATCGCCGGCCAGGGCATGAACATGGGCATCCGCGACGTGGCCGCCCTGGCCGAGGTCATCGTGGATTCCCTGCGCCTCGGCCTCGATGCCGGCGGGCCGGACGTTCTGGAGCGCTACCAGCGTTGGCGCCGCTTCGACACCATGCTGATGCTGGGCGTCACCGACGGGCTGGACCGCCTGTTCTCCAATGACGTCGAATTGCTGAAGCACGTCCGCCGCATCGGTCTGGCCGCCGTCCACCAGCTCGACCATACCAAGCGCTTCTTCATGCGCCACGCCATGGGCCTGGTGGGCGATTTGCCGCGATTGATGAAGGGTGAAGCGCTGTAAAGCGCGCCTTCTCAGGCCAGTATGGGTTCCAGCCGGGCGCGGTTTTCCGCCAGCCAGCGGCAGATTTCCTCGACCAGCCCCGGCACGTCCCGCCTCGGCGACCAGCCGGTGGCGGCGGTGACCCTGGCATTGTCGGTGACGTAATAGGGAATGTCGGCGTCACGGGTCTCCGGCGTGCTGCCCATGGCCACCGCGCGCCCCGTCGCCTTTTCGCACAGAGCGGTCAGCTCGCGCAGCGATATGGAATTGGCGACGCCGCCGCCCACGTTGAACAGCGAGCCGTTCCAGCGATCGAGATCGGCAAGCTGCAACGCCAGCAGGTCGTAAAGATCCTCCACATGCAGGACGTCACGCACCTGGTGGCCGTGGCCGCCGAATCCCATGTAGCCCAGGCCGCCACCGTAAAGGTGACGGGCCGCCCACAGCACCATGAAGCCCTGGTCCACCTTGCCCATCTGCCATGGCCCGGCCAGCACGCCGCAGCGGTAGGTCAGGGTCCTGAGCCCGTAGGTGGCGCGGTATTCCTCGACCAGCATCTCGGAGGCCAGCTTGGTGGCACCATAGAGCGAGCGCGGCCCGGCCAGGGGGAAATCCTCGGAAATCCCCGCCCCCGACCAGCCGGGACCCGCTGCCCCCGCCGGCAGGACCAGCCGCCCGCCCGCCGGGGCCAACGGCAGGGCGCGAAGCGGCGCGATGGGATAGACCCGGCTGGTGGAGATGAACGCGAAGGCTCCGCCATGGCGCCGCGCATGCTCCAGACAGTTCACCGTCCCCATCAGATTGGTGTTGATGAGATAAGCCGGGCTGGCGCCATAGCCGGCATGTACGCTGGGTTCGGCCGAGCAATCGAG
>NZ_FXXN01000006.1 GCF_900184795.1 Magnetospirillum sp. 15-1
CTCGGGCAGCAGCAGGCCCTGGCGGGCCACCCGGCCGCCGACTACCCCCTGGGCGCCGCCAAGGCCCAGTTGCACGACACCTATATCGTCGCCGAGACCGCCGACGGGCTGGTGATCGTCGACCAGCATGCCGCCCACGAGCGTCTGGTGTTCGAGCGCCTGAAGCTGGGTCTGGCCGACGGCCGGGTGGCCCGCCAGGGCCTGCTGCTGCCCGAGGTGGTCGACCTGGGCGAAGCCGGCGCCGCCCGCGTCGCCGAACGGGCCGGGGACCTGTCCCGCCTGGGTCTGGTGGTCGAGCCGTTCGGCCCCGGCGCCGTGGTGGTGCGCGAAGTCCCCGCCTTGCTGGGTGACGGCGACGTCCAGGGACTGGTGCGCGATCTGGCCGATGAATTGGCCGAATGGGGCGCCGCCACGGCGCTCGAGGAGCGGCTGCTGCACATCTGCGCCACCATGGCCTGCCACGGCTCGGTGCGGGCGGGGCGCCGCCTGACCGTCCCGGAGATGAACGCCCTGCTGCGCCGCATGGAGGCCACGCCCCTGTCCGGCCAGTGCAACCACGGGCGGCCCACCCACGTTTCCCTCAGCCTCGCCGACATCGAAAAGCTGTTCGGACGGCGATAATTCGCCGCTCCAACCCTGCTTGACCGCCGTCAATTACCATAGCTGGTTAGTCAGGTACTCTGGCCTCAGTTGCTTGAAGCGAAGGAATACCGCCATGAGAAAGACCGACAGTTTCCGTAAACATCACGATGATCTCCGGGGAATCGTCGGCCGGCTCGAACCCATGCTCGACCCCAAGCGGATCGCCGAAGATCCGGCGACGGTGTCCAAGGTGGTGCTCGACCTGTTCGGCAAGTTCTCCATCCATCTGGCCATCGAGGACAACACGCTGTACCCCAAATGCGCCGCCCATGCCGACGCGGCGCTGCGGCGCACCGCCGCCGAGTTCCAGGCGGAGATGGGCAACCTGTCGCAGCGCTTCGATGCCTACAAGAAGGCGTGGGCCGGCCCGCTGGCCATCGGCCGCGACCCCGCCGGCTTCGTGACGGCGACGCGGGAGATCCTGAGCCTGTTCAAGGCGCGGGTGGGACGCGAGGAAAACCGCCTGTACGACCTGTTCGACAAGGCGGCGTGATGAAGGGCGGCCATCCGCCGCGGGATATCGGCCTGCGCTGAGTGAAACTCATCGCAGGCCGGATAGGCCCAAGGGGCCGCGCGGCTTATGCCGCGGAAGGCAAGGGCGTACAGCGCCCGCGCGGCCGCATGAGGGCGCTGCGGCGATCGGTTTCGATCACCGCAGATTGATGTAGGGAGTCATCACTCCCCGTAGCGGATTTCCACCACCTCGATCATTTCGATGCCGGAAGGGGTCCGCACCGGCACGGAATCGCCCTCGAACGCCTTCAGCAGCGCCCGAGCCACCGGCGAGATCCAACTGATCAAGCCCCTCTCCATATCGGCCTCGTCGATGCCGACGATGGTGATGGTGATTTCCTCGTCGCGGGGACTGGCATAGGTGACGGTGGCGCCGAAGAACACCTGATCGCGCTTCTTCTGCTGGTCGGGATCGACCACATGGGCGGATTCGATCCGCTTGGTGAGGAAACGGATGCGGCGGTCGATCTCGCGCAGGCGCTTCTTGCCATAGAGATAGTCGCCATTCATTCCGAGCGGTCGCCGTTGCCCGCCGCCCACGACACCACCTCGACCACCTTGGGCCGCTCCACCTTGAGCAGGTGGGACAGCTCGGCCTTCAGCGCCGCGAAGCCCTGGGGCCGCATGTAGTTCTTGGAGCCCGGCGGCAGACCCTTGGGGGTATCCTCCAGCTCGTCGTCACCATCGCTTTCCTTGGTGAAGGCCTTGCTCATGCCTTGGCTCCCTTCCTGGCATTGGGGTCCAGCGGCCAGCGCGGACGCGGCGCGAAGGCGAGGTCGTCGCTCTGGCCCAGGCGCAGCCGCTCGATCCCCGCCCAGGCGATCATGGCGGCGTTGTCGGTGCACAGCCTCAGCGACGGAGCCAGGAATTCCAGGCCCGTTTCGGCTCCGATCCGAACCAGGGTCTGGCGCAGCGCCGTGTTGGCGGCGACGCCGCCGGCCACCACCAGATGCCGGACCTGGGGCCAGCGGGCCTTCATCTCGCGCACGCCGCGCCGCACCCGATCACCCATGGCATCGGCCACCGCGTCCTGGAAGGCGCGGGCCACGTCGGCCTGATCGCGCCCGGACAGCGGCTGGGGCAGGCTTTCGATCAGCAGGCGGGCGGCGTTTTTCAGGCCCGAGAAGCTGAAATCGCAGCCGGGCTTGCCCTTCATGGGCCGGGGCAGGGTAAAGCGGGCGGAATCGCCCATTTCCGCCGCCTTTTCCACCGCCGGACCGCCGGGATAGCCCAGGCCGGCCATCTTGGCCACCTTGTCGAAGGCCTCGCCCGCCGCGTCGTCGATGGTGGTGCCCAGACGGGTATACTTGCCCACCCCCTCGACGGCCAGCAGTTGGCAATGCCCGCCCGAGGCCAGCAGCAGCAGATAGGGAAATCCGATATGGTGGGTCAGGCGCGGGGTGAGCGCGTGGCCTTCCAGGTGGTTGATCGCCAGGAACGGCTTGCCCGACGCCAGGGCGATGGCCTTGCCGGTCATCACGCCGACGATCACCCCGCCGATCAGGCCGGGACCGCCGGTGGCCGCCACCGCGTCGAGATCCTTGAAGTCCACCCCGGCCCGGCGCATGGCCTCGGCCACCAGCCGGTCCATGTGGGCGAGATGGGCCCGCGCGGCGATTTCCGGCACCACGCCGCCGAACGGGCGGTGCTCGTCCAGTTGCGACAGCACCACCTCGCCGAGGATTTCCCGCTCGCCGTTGACCACGGCGGCGGCGGTTTCATCGCACGAGCTTTCGATACCCAGAACAAGCAAGATGGAAATCCCTTTGCACAGCGGCGCCCGACTTACTACAACAACCGGACCATGACCGCAAAACTTCCCATCCTCCGCATCGGTACGCGCGGCTCGCCGCTGGCCCTGGCCCAGACCCACGAGACCCGCGACCGCCTCGCCGCCGCCTGGGCACCCCTGGCCGCCGACGGCGCCATCGACATCGAGGTCATCAAGACCACCGGTGACCTGGTTCAGGACCGCCCGCTGGCCGAAATCGGCGGCAAGGGCCTGTTCACCAAGGAGCTGGACGAGGCCATGCTGTCGGGGCGCATCCATCTGGCCGTCCATTCCATGAAGGACGTGCCGACCCAATTGCCCGACGGCATCGTGCTGCCCTGCATCCTGCCGCGCGAGGACGTGCGCGACGCCTTCCTCAGCCTCAAGGTCGCATCCCTGGCCGAACTGCCCCAGGGCGCCGTGGTGGGCACCTCGTCCCTGCGGCGCGGCGCCCAGATCCTGCATCGGCGTCCTGATCTGAAGGTGGTGAACTTCCGCGGCAACGTCCAGACCCGCCTGCGCAAGCTGGAAGAGGGCGTGGTCGACGCCACCATGCTGGCCATGGCCGGATTGCGGCGCCTGGGCCTGGCCCAGCACGCCACCTCGGCGCTGTCCGAGGACGACATGTTGCCCGCCGTGGCGCAGGGAGCCATCGGCATCACCTGCCGCGCCGACGATCGCGCCGCGCTGGATTATCTGGCGGCGCTGAACTGCCCGGATTCCTTTGTCCGCGTCGCGGCCGAGCGGGCCTTCCTGACCCGCCTGGACGGCTCGTGCCGGACCCCCATCGCCGCCTTGGCCGAGCTGGACGGCGACAGGCTGTCGTTCCGCGGCCTGATCGTCAGCCCCGACGGCACCAAGGTCCACGCCACCGCGCGCACCGGCACCCGCGCCGACGCCGAGGCCATGGGCAAGGATGCCGCCGAGGAACTGATCAAGACGGCGGGGCCGGGCTTCTTCGACCTGATCAAGAGTCACTGAGCCGTGGCGGTCCCCACCCCACCACGCGCGCCCGGCGCCGGGGTTGGCGGGGCGGCCGGTGCCGGAGCGCGAAAATTGAGAGCCCTGGTGACCCGCCCCAAGGAGGATTCCGAAGGCGTGGCCCGCGTGCTGGCCGAACGCGGCCTCGACGTGATGGTCGAGCCGCTGCTCGACATCGAACCGGTGGCCGGCGCCATCATCGACACCGATGGCGCCCAGGGCATATTGGTGACCAGCGCCAACGGCATCCGCGCCCTGGCCCGCCTGCATCCGGGCCGTGACCTGCCCATCTGGGCGGTGGGCGACGCCTCGGGCCGCGCCGCGCGCGAAATGGGCTTTTCACGGGTGGAATGCGCCGGCGGCGACGTGGACAGTCTGGCCGCGCTGGTCGAATCCCGTGTCGACCCCAAGGCCGGGGCGCTGCTGCACGCCGCCGGCTCGGTGACGGCCGGCGATCTGTCGGGATGGTTGTCGGCGAAGGGATTCGAGGTGCGCCGCCGGGTCCTGTACCGGGCGGTGACGGCGACCCGGCTTTCAGCCTCGCTGTGCGATACCCTGCGGACCGGGGGCCTGCATCTCGCCCTGTTTTTCTCTCCCCGCACCGCCCGGACCTTTGCTACCCTGGCGATCGAAGCGGGGGTGCGGGATACGCTCGGCACCATCGCCGCCTACGGTCTGTCGGCCAATGTTTCGGCCGAGCTGTCCCCCCTGCCCTGGCGGGTGCTGCGACAGGCGGCCGAACCTAGCCAGGCCGCCTTGCTGGCCGCCATCGACGACGATCTCAACCGGGGATTCAGCCCATGACGTCAGAGCCCGCTTCCGAGCCCACCGCCCCCGTGGAGGTGCCGCCCCAGGGAGCCCCGAACAAGTCGTCGGCCCCCCTGATCGCCGTGCTGGCGGTCCTCGCCCTGGGCGGCGCGGCCGCCGTCAGCTTTCCCATGTGGCGCGGCCATATGGGCATGCCCGGACCGGCGGGCATGGACTCCTTCGAGGTGGAGAACCTGCGGGCCGAGCTGTCGGCCGCCACCAATCGTATCGCCCAATTGGAAGCGCGCCCCGCCGCCGCTCCGGGGGCGATGGACAACGCCCGCCTCGACCGGCTGGAGGAGGCGCTCAAGACGGCCCAGGGTCACGCCGCCGGCCCGGCCGGTGAAATCGATTCACTTGCGAAACAGGTTGCCGACCTCAAGCGCAACTCCGCCGAGGCCAGCGCCGTCCTGCGTCTGGCCGAGCGTCTGGAGCTGATGGATCTCGCCATTCGGGAGCTTCAGGCCCGGCGCTCGTCGGCCGCCGCCCTGCTGCTGGCCGCCGGCCAGTTGCGCGAGGCGGTGGCGGCCGGCCGGCCCTTCGACGCCGAATGGCGCGCCGCCCGCGTGCTGGCGGGCGAGGATGCCGAAAGCCTCGCCCTGCTCGACGGACTGAAGGAACAGGCCGCCGCCGGTATCGCCACCCGCGCCGCCCTGGTGCAGCGCTTCGACGCCCTGGCCCCGGCGCTGATCCGCGCCGAAATCCTGCCCGAGGGTGACGGCTGGTGGCGGCATGCCGCCGACCGCCTGCTGTCGCTGATCACCATCCGCCGCGAGGACGGCGCCACCATCGGCCAGAACGCCGCCGCGATCATCGGCCGCGCCCAGGCGGCGCTGACGCGGGGTGATTTCGCCGCCGCCCTGACCGAGCTGGAATTCCTGAGTCCCGGCCCGGCCGAGGCCGCCCGGCCCTGGATCGCCGAAGCCAAGGCGCGCCAAGGCGCCGACAAGGCCCTGTCGCAACTGACCGCCCAGGCGGTGGCCCTGGCCGGAGCGAAGCCATGAGGCGGCTGCTCGCCTTCCTGATCCTTACCGGAGTGGTGGTGGCTGGCGCCGTCTGGCTGGCCGACCGTCCGGGCGAGGTCACCATCCACTGGCTGGGCTGGCGGGTAGACACCACCGTACCGGTGCTGCTGGCCGCCCTGGTGCTGCTGTTGGTGGCGCTGTCGGTGCTGAACCGACTGGTGCGCACCGTGTTCGGTGCGCCCCCGGCCGCTGGTTCGAATCGCGCCGCCTCGGCCGCCAGCCCGTCAGCGCAAGGGCTATACCGCCCTGCGCCGACGGGCTGGCGGCGGCGGCTTCGGGCGACACCCTGCGCGCCGGCAAGCTGGCCCGCAAGGCCGACAGGCTGCTGCGGAACCCGGCGGTCACCGGGCTGCTGACCGCCCAGGCCGCCCAGCTCAGCGGTGACGATGACCAGTTGCGCGACCGCTACCAGACCATGACCGAGCGCAAGGAAACCGCCTTCCTCGGCCACAAGGGACTGGCCGATCTGGCGCTGAAGGCGGGCGATTGCGATACCGCACGGGTCGAGGCGGGCAAGGCCTTCCTGCTGCAGCCCGGCGCCGAGGGTCTGGCCGGCATGCTGCTCGACCTGCAGGTGGGGGCCGGTGCCTGGGCGGAAGCCGAACAGGTGCTGCGCACCGCGCGGCGCCGCGACGCCTTGCCCGCCGCCGAACTGGCCCGCCGCCGCGCCCTGGTCCTGCTGGGCCGCGCCGAGGAGGCGCTGGGGGCCGGCAACGAGGCGCAGGCCCTGGACTGGGCCTTGGATGCCCGCGACGCCGATCCGCTGTTCGTTCCCGCCGTTTCCCTGGCCGCCGGGCTGTATCGCCGGCGCGGCAAGGAACGCAAGGCGGCGTCCCTGCTGAAGGCCGCCTTCAAGGCCGCCCCCCATCCGCTGCTGATCGCCGGCTGGCTGGCCCTGGGCGAGGGCGAGAGCGCGCTGGAGCGGGTGAAAAGGGTGCAGGAGCTGGTCCAGGCCAATCCCGCCTCGCCCGACGGCCACGTGGCCCTGGCCGAGGCGTCCCTGGCCGCCCAATTGTGGGGGCAGGCCCGCACCCATTTGCAGAAGGCCCTGGAACAGCGGCCGACCCGCGCCGTCTTCCAGTTGCTGGCCCGCGTCGAGCGCGAGGAGCGCAAGGACGAGGCCGCCGCCAATGTCTGGCTGATGAGGGCCGGAACCGATTCGATTCCGGAACCGTCCTGGACCTGCGGGGGCTGCGGCCATCATACCCCCGACTTCGCCGTATGCTGCCCGGCCTGCGGCGCCCCCGGCCGCCTGGAGTGGACATGACCCGATACGCCGTAACCCTGGCCGCCCTGGCGGCCCTTTGCGCCTCTCCCGCCCTGGCCGCCGACGGCAAGGCGCTGTTCGCCGCCAAGGGCTGCGTCGCCTGCCACGGCGAAGCGGGCGCCAAGCCCATCGCCGGCTCTCCCAACATCGCCGGACAGAACGCCGTCTACCTGCTGCGCCAGATGACCGAGATCGCCGACGGCACCCGTTCCTCGGCTCCGGTCAAGGTGATGAAGCCGGTGATCGACAAGACCACCCCCGACGAGCGCAAGGTGCTGGCCGAGTGGCTGGCGACGCAAAGGCCCGCCGAGGCCCAGCCGGGCGACAAGGCCAAGGCCGAGCAGGGCGCCGAGCTGTTCGACGAGAACGGCTGCATCGGCTGCCACGGCGCCGACGGCCTGAAGCCGCTGGCCGACTATCCGTTCCTCGCCGGGCAGCGCAAGGACTACCTGATGGTCCAGATCAAGGCCATCCGCGACGAGATCCGCTCGACGCGGCGCACCCGCATGATGACCGCCAACGTGCGCAAGTTCTCCGAGGCCCAGGTCGAGCAGGTGGCCGAGTTTCTTTCGCAGACGAAACGGAAATAGGCGGCCGGGATGAACTCACTTCCTCCGTCCCCCCTTCCCTTGGCCACCCTGGTTCTGGGCGGCGCCCGCTCCGGCAAGTCGGCCTATGCCGAATCCCTGTTCGGCGGCCAATCCGCCCTCTACCTCGCCACCGGCCAGGCCCTGGACGGCGAGATGGCCGAGCGTATCGACCATCACCGCCGCCGCCGGGGATCGGGCTGGAGCACGCTGGAAGAGCCCCTCGATCTCGCCGACACCCTGGACAACGTCATGCGACCCGACCGGCCGGTGCTGGTGGACTGCCTGACCATGTGGCTGTCCAATCTGATGCAGGCCGGACGCGACATCGACCATTCGGTGGAGCGCCTGTGCGAGGTTCTGACCAATCCGGCCGGGCCGGTGGTGCTGGTCTCCAACGAGGTGGGCATGGGACTGGTACCCGAGACCCGCCTGGGGCGCCAGTTCCGCGACCATCAGGGCCGGGTCAACCAGCGGGTCGCCGCCATCAGCCGCCGGGTGGTGTTCGTCGCCGCCGGCCTTCCCCTGGTTCTCAAGGATATTTCCTGATGCGCAAGGTTCCTACCACCGTCATCACCGGTTTCCTGGGGGCCGGCAAGACCACCCTGGTCCGCCACCTGCTGGCCAACAACCAGGGGCGGCGCATCGCGCTGATCGTCAACGAGTTCGGCGATATCGGAGTGGATGGCGAACTGCTGGCCGCCTGCGGCGTGGCGGGCTGTGCCGAGGAGGACATCGTCGAACTGGCCAACGGCTGCCTGTGCTGCACCGTGGCCGACGAGTTCCTGCCCACCATGCAGGCCCTGCTGGACCGCCCCAACCCGCCCGACCACATCGTCATCGAGACCTCGGGCCTGGCGCTGCCCAAGCCGCTGGTCAAGGCCTTCCACTGGCCGGAAATCCGCTCGAGGGTCACCGTGGACGGCGTGGTGGCGGTGGTCGACGCCCCGGCGGCGGCCGCCGGCCGCTTCGCCTCGACGCCGGAGGAGATGGCGCGGCCCGACCACGACAATCCGCTGGAGGAGGTGTTCGAGGACCAGCTGGCCTGCGCCGACCTGATCCTCCTCAACAAATCCGATCTGATGGAGGCCGCCGCCCTGGCGGTCCTGCAAGGCGACATCGAGGCGCGGCTGCGCCCCGGCGTCAAGACCCAGCCCACCCGCATGTCGGCCATCGATCCGGTGGTGGTGCTGGGCCTGTCGGCCGCCGCCGAGGAGGACCTGGCCGCCCGCCCGTCCCACCATGACGCCGAGGACGGCCACGATCACGACGACTTCGAAAGCTTCGCCGTCCGCCTGCCGGTGGTCGACGATCCGGCCATCATCGAGGCCCGCGCCGTGGCCGCCATCGCCGCCCACGACATCCTGCGCCTCAAGGGCTTCCTGGCGATCACCGGCAAGCCGGCCCGCCACGTCATCCAGGCGGTCGGTACGAGAGTGGAACGATATTTCGACCGCCCGTGGAAGGCCGACGAGGAGCGCGTCGGCACCCTGGTGGTGATCGGCCGCACCGGCCTCGACCGCACGGCCATCGAGGCGATACTCCGTGGCTGACAATCCGGCGGGTTTGACATGTCTCTCCGGCACAAGGCCTTCCTCAGGCACGGATTGACACGGATGCCGGCATTGCCGGCCACGGATGATGGTGTGGACGGCCCCTGCTCACCGGCATCGAAGTGCCCTAACGTGGTCGTTTACTGAGACGCCACAAAGAGGGGGCCGCCCATGAGCGAGATTATCAGGATTGCGATCGACCTGTCGAAGGGCGCGTTTGCGCTGCACGGGGTGAATGCGGATGAAGAAGCGATTTTGTGCCGTCAGTTGAAGCGCGGCCAGGTTCTCGGCTTTTTCACCAAGCTGTCGCCGTGCCTGGTGGGGATGGAGGCGTGCGCCTCGGCCCATTACTGGGCGCGGGAGATCGGGGCGCTGGGCCACGAGGTGGTGCTGGTCCCGCCGGCCTATGTGAAGCCGTACGTCAAGCGCGTTGTCGCCGCAAGAAGCGACGCCAATGACGCCGCTGCCATTTGCGAAGCGATGGCGCGGCGCTCTGTCCCCCGGGTGCCGGTCAAGACGCCCGAGCAGCAGGCGGTGCTGATGCTTCATCGTGCCCGCAAGATGCTGGTGGGCCAGCGCACCATGCTCGCCAATGCGGTGCGGGCGCATCTGGCCGAGTTCGGCATCGTCGCGCCGTGCGGCGACAAAGCGCTCGACGGCCTGATCGCTCTTGCCGTGGATGCCGGCGATCTGGCTTTGCCGCAATTGGCGCGCGAGGCGCTGGGCATGCTGGCGGCACAGTTGCGCGATGCCGAGGCCAAGATCGATGCGCTCGAGCACGAAGTCCTGGCGGCTCAGCGCGCCGACGAGGCCTGTCGACGTCTGACGAGCATCCCGTCCATCGGTCCGGTCACCGCCAGCGCCATCGCCGCCACCATGGGCGACCCCTCATCGCTTCAAGACCGGCCGCGACTTCGCCGCCTGGCTCGGCCTGGTGCCGTCGCAGCACTCGACCGGAGGCAAGACCGCCCTTGGCCCCATCACCAAGGCCGGCGACCGCTATCTCCGCTCCTTGCTCGTCGTCTGTGCCACCGGCATGTTGCGCCACCGAACCGAAAGCCCGTGGATCAAGGCGCTGCTGGAACGCATGCCGGCACGCAAGGCTACCGTCGCCATCGCCAACAAGCTGGCCCGGATCGCCTGGGCTATTCTCGCCCATGGCGGCACATATCACAGGCAAGCCGGATTGGCCGCCTGAACCAAAGTCCAACCACGGCACTTCGATTGCGAGGGCGATGAAAGCGTGATGGCGACCGGTCAGACCCACGAGCCGAAAAACCCTGTTCGTGTCCCGGCCGGTCGAGGCCGTACGGATGATTTGGGAGCGGTTCGCGGATCACATCATGGCCAGCGGCAAGGTGTGCCGCGCAAACAGGCCGGACACATGACTGCCCCAGACCGGCGGACACTGCGCCTAATTTTCCTTGCAACGCAGGGGCCGTCCACACATGGACGCGGATGCCGCTTCGCGGCCACGGATTATGAAATTGCCCCATCCTCGTCCCGGACTCGCCCCAGGGCGACAATCGGGAAGGATACATATCCGTGTCCATCCGCGAGCGGAGCAAAGCTCCGCATCCGTGCCGTCCGTGTCTTATGGTTCCGTTCCGGCCGCCCTCACGATACTACGGCTTGATGGCCAGCCGCACCGCGCCCCAATGCTTGTCCTTGATGGTGATTGGGCTGTCGAACTCCTTCAGCACCACGAAATTGCCGCCGCCCATGTCGCGGGGATAGGTCTGGACGAAGTACGGCTGGACATTGCGCGCCGCCACCAGCCCGGCGCGGTCGTCGAAGATGCGGCGGTTGCGGGAATTGGCGGCGTTCCACACCGTTTCGCCCAATTTCTGCGGCTGGGAATACCTCTTGTTGTGAGTGGCGATGTAGCCGTTGCGGTCGGCGACGCAGCAGATGATGATGCGCGGGTCCTTGTCGAGGACCGTCTCGGTGAACTGGTGCACCACCCGGTCGGTCAAGCCCGCGTGCCGGGCCATGAATTGCTGGGGATCGGTGCCGGGGATCGGCTCGTAATGGGTGTCGAACAGGTCGGCCTCGGTGATTTCCCCGGCCTTCAGCGCCTGCTCGAAAGCCCTGGTGACGCCGCCGGCCACGCCCTGCACCAGATCGATGTAGAAGCGCTCCTCGGTACGGGCCTTGTCCTGGGCGGCGGCAATGGCCGTCAAGGCCCTCGGCGGCACCTCGAGAAACCGCACGTGCAGGCCGAGAACGCTGGCCCCCACCGCCTCGCAGGGCAATTGGCCGATCCCCTCCAGGTCCAGGCTGCCGCTCTGGCCCACCAGCGACGGGTCGTTGAGCCCGGCCAGCACCACGCCCTTGCTGGCCAGATCGCCGGTATGGCCCTTGATCTCCTTGGCGCCGATCCGCCCCGAGAAAGCCAGTCCCAGGGCAACGCGCGGCACGGCGCGGCGGTCGCCCGCCGCCGATGAGCGCAGGATGATGCCTAAGCGACGCTGCAGATCGCTGACGTCGCGGTTGACCACCATGGACAGTTCGTTGACCCGCTGGGCGGTGATGCCGGTGCGCTCGGCCTGACTCAGCACCGACTGGGCATGGCCGTGCACGGTACCGGTATGGTCGGCGGCCTGCCCGGCATTGCCCTTGATGTCGGCGGTGGCCGACAGCTGCATCTCGCTGGCGTGATTCACTTCCTGGGCGATGGTGTTGATGTCCTGAATGGACAGCGTCACCTCCTCGACCATGGCCACCGTCTCGTCGGTGGCCTGGCCGATGGCCTGGGCTTGGGCGTTGACGCCCCGGATGCCGTCCTCGGTCAGTTTGGCGAGGCGCTTGACCTCGTCGGCCACCACGGCGAAGCCCTTGCCCATCTCGCCGGCCCTGGCCGCCTCGATGGTGGCGTTGAGCGCCAGCATGCGTGTCTGGCCGGCGATGGACTGAATGAGACGCACCACGTCGCGGATACGGCCCGTCGCCTCCTTCAGGCCGTCGACGGTGGCGGCGGCGGTCTCCATCTTCTGCTGGGCGGCGTCGGTCAGGCGCGAGGTGCCGTGGACCTTGGCGGAAATCTGCCGCGAGGTCTCCTCCAGCGCCTCGGTGGCGCCGGCCACCGACTGGACGTTGTCGCTGGTCACCGACACCGCGCCGGCCACCGCCTCGGCCATGGCCTTCAGTTCGGTGGCGACCCCGGTCAGTTCCCGGGCGCCTTCGATCAGCCGCTTCACCTGCTTTTCGATGTCGCCGACGGTCAGCGCCACCTCGCGGTCGACGGTGTCCGACAAGGCAAGCATCTCGCGCTTCATCTTGCCCGCCTCGCCGTGCTCGATATAGGTCGAGATGGCCAGATCCATGTCCAGGAAGGCGGCCCGCAGCACGGCACCGGCGATACCGGGAAAACGCGCCTTGTCGCATTTGGCGTGCAGTTCGGTGATCAGCTTTTCCAGCACAAAGCAATAGCCGCCCAGGTACCAGTTGACGTCCAGGCCGATACGCTCGTGAGTGGCGCCGATGGCGACCGCGCGCTTGAAATAATCGTCGTCGAAGCGCCCCGAGAACAGGCTGCTCCAATGGGCCTGCTGGGTCTGCTTCAGGTGACCGACCTTCGCCCCGCCGCCCAGCAGCGATTGCAGGTTCGGCCAGGCCATCAGGTGGGCGTAGAAGGAATCGGCAATGGCGGGAAGCGCACCGTCGACCAGGGGACCGGCCGCCTTCATGGCCGAAACCGCATTGTCATCCAGGCGGAGAAATTTGAGCCGGTCCCTGTTCTTGGACTCGGCCGCGACGTCACCGGCCATGCGCCCCTCCTTGGAATCCATCCCTCATGCCGTCCTATACGAACGGTCATTTATTTATGAGGTTAGGGTGGGCTGTTCACGCGCCGGGGTCAATACGCAATCATAGCAAAATGATACACTTTTTCCGTCGACGCGACCTTATCTTGTAGGTAATCGACGGGATTGAGCGCTTCGGTTCCGCGACGAATCTCGAAATGCAATTGCGGCGATGTCACCGAGCCGCTGGCGCCCACGGTGGCGATGGTCTGGCCGCGCTTCACCTGGTCGCCGCGCTTGACCATCAGCCGGTCGTTGTGGGCATAGGCGGTCATCCAGTTGTCGGCATGCTTGATCAGCAGCAGGTTGCCGAAGCCCTTCAGTTCGTTGCCCACATAGGCCACCACGCCGTTCTCGGCGGCCCGTACCGCCGTACCCTTGGCGGCGACGATATTGATGCCGTCGTTGTGCTGGCCCTTGCCGGGCAGCGGGCCGAATTCGGCCACCACCTCGCCCTTGACCGGCCACAGGAAGCTGGAGCCGGCGCGGGCCGGCGGCGCGGCGGGCAGCGACGGCGATTGCGGGGCGGCATGGGACGGCGCGCGGGCGTAGGCCGGCGGCTGGTCCAGCTTGGCCGTGGCCTTGCCCCCTCCTCCTCCTCCTCCCGGCGCATTGGGCGAGCCCACCACGATGGAGCCGGTGCCACCGCCCGACGCGGGTGGCGCGGCCATGGCGGTCTGGGTCGGCGCGGGAGTCCCCCCCTTGACGCCGGGAATGGTCAGGCGCTCGCCCACATGCAGCACATAGGGAGCCCGCTTGCCGTTGGTGGCCGCCAGGGAATTGAAATCCACCTTGAAGCGCCGGGCCAGCACCGACAGAGTGTCACCCTTCTGCACCACGTAATCCTGGCCGCCGCCGGGCAGGCGCAGCACCGTTCCGGGCTGCAACTGGTAGGGCGGCTGCAGGTTGTTGGCCTCGATCAGGTCGCGGACGGCCAGGGAATAGCGCCGGGCGACGCCATATACGGTATCGCCAGCATAGACGGTCACCGTGTGGCCGGCCGCTGCACATACAGAGGGCCATCGGGACCGCGCGATACCGGCACCTGGGAGTCATAGCTGGGCGAGCACGCCGCCATCAGGCCGGCGAGACCCAGAACCATAACCAGATGATGTGGCGCATGCCTCATGCCAGCACTATAAGCGCGGCGGATACGACCGGCAATCATTCCTCGGGTATGCCCTCGACCAGCGGCACGAAGCGCACCGGCAGGAAGGGCTGGATATCGATGCCACGGTCGGTCCTGGTGACCCGCACCAGTTCCTGGTCGATGCCGCCCACGTCGCCCAGCGGCAAAACCATGATACCGTCGGGTTTCAGCTGCTCGACCAGGGCGGGGGGAATGTCGGGAGCGGCGGCGGTGACCATGATGCGGTCAAAGGGCGCCTGCTCGGGCCAGCCGCGCGAGCCGTCACCGGCCCGGCAGGTGATGTTGTGCAGGCGAAGATGCTTGAAGCGCGCCTCCGCCTCGGCCAGCAACGGCTTATGCCGCTCGACGGAATAGAGACGGCGGCAAAGCCGCGCCAGGATGGCCGCCTGATAGCCCGAGCCCGTCCCCACTTCCAGCACCTTCATGCGGTCGCCCACCTGCAGCGCCTGGGTCATCAGGCCGACCACCAGGGGCTGGCTGATGGTCTGGGCGCAGCCGATGGGCAGCGCCGTGTTCTCGTAGGCCTGATCGAGGAAGGGCTCGGCGACGAACAGATCGCGCGGAATGCGCTCGATGGCCGACAGCACGCTCGTGTCGACGACGCCCATCCGCCGCAATTCCATCAGCAGGCGGATGACGCGGGGTTCCGCCCTTTTCATCAAAAGGCCGTCTCCAGCGCCTTCATGTCGTCGCGATGGGTCAGGTCGAAGCACAGCGGCGTCACCGAAATGGCGCCGCGACAGACTGCTTCGATGTCGGTGCCGGGAGTGGAGCGCTCCTCGGCCCGCTGGGCGCCGATCCACACATAGGGTTCGCCGCGCGGGTCCTCGCGCTCCATGATGTCGTCGCCGATCTTGCGCTTGCCCTGGCGGGTGATCTCCACCCCGGTGACCGACGAGGCGATCACGTCGGGAAAGTTGACGTTGATCAGCACGTTGCGGCTCCAGCCCTTGGCGAGCAGCCGGCGGATGACCTCGGGCGCCCAATGCTCGGCCGTGCCCCACTTCACCGGATGGGGATGGTTGATGAACTGGGAGAGCGCGATGGCGGGAATGCCTAGGATGGTGCCTTCCATGGCCGCCGCCACGGTCCCCGAATAGGTGACGTCCTCGCCCAGGTTGGAGCCCCGGTTGATGCCCGACAGCACAAGGTGGGGCTTCTTGCCCTTCAGCACGTGGTTGACGCCCAGCAGCACCGCGTCGGTGGGAGTGCCGTCCACCGCATAGCGCCGCGCCGACACCTTGCGCACCCGCAGGGGCCGGCGGATGGTGAGCGAATGGCCGGCCGCGCTCTGCTCGGTTTCCGGCGCCACTACCCAGACATCCTTGGAGAGCGTGCGGGCGATGGCCTCCAGCACCTTGATGCCCGGCGCGTTGATGCCGTTCATCGTTGGAGATCAGGATGCGGAGCGAGCGAGGGATCGGAAACCGGGTCGAACATCTTAGGCAATGACCTCCAGCCCGCCCATGTAGGGACGCAGGGCCTCGGGCACCTCGATGGTGCCGTCGTCGCGCTGGTAGTTCTCCATCACGGCGATCAGGGTGCGGCCCACGGCAAGGCCGGAGCCGTTCAGGGTATGGACGAAGCGGGTCCCCTTCTCGCCCTCGGGGCGGAAGCGGGCCTTCATGCGCCGCGCCTGGAAGTCGCCGCAATTGGAGCACGACGAGATTTCGCGGTAGCGCTGCTGGCCGGGCAGCCACACCTCGATGTCGTAGGTCTTGCGCGCCGAGAACCCCATGTCGCCGGTGCACAGCACGATGGTGCGATAAGCCAGGCCCAGACGCTGCAACACCGTCTCGGCGCATCTGGTCATGCGCTCGTGTTCCTCGTCGGAGGCGTCGGGATGGGCGATGGAAACCATCTCCACCTTGTGGAACTGGTGCTGGCGGATCATGCCGCGGGTATCCTTGCCCGCCGACCCGGCTTCCGAGCGGAAACAGGGCGTCAACGCCGTCATGCGCAGCGGCAGGACCTTGTCGTCCAGAATCTCGTCGCTGACCAGATTGGTCAGCGGCACCTCGGCGGTGGGGATCAGCCAGTGGCCGGTATTGGTCTTGAACAGATCCTCGCTGAACTTGGGCAACTGACCGGTGCCGAAGGCGGCACCGTCCTTGACCATCAGCGGCGGGTCCATCTCGGTATAGCCGTGCTCAGCCGTCTGCAGGTCCAGCATGAACTGGCCGATGGCGCGCTGCAGCCGGGCCAGCGGGCCCTTCAGCACCACGAAACGGGCACCCGACAGCTTGGCGGCGCCGTCGAAATCCATCAGCCCCAGCTTGGCGCCGATGGCGTCGTGGTCGAGCGGGGTGAAGGCGAATTCCTTAGGCGTGCCCCAGCGGCGGACTTCCACGTTGGCGCTCTCGTCGGGGCCTTCCGGCACGTCATCGGCGGGCAGATTGGGGATGGAGGCCAGGATGGCCTCGATCTCGGCGCCAAGCTGCCGGTCCTCTTCCTCGGCGGCCGGGATGCGCTCCTTCAGCGCCGCCACCTCGTCCATCAGGGCCTGGGCGTCGCCGCCCTGCTTCTTGATGGCGCCGATCTGCTTGGAGGCGTCGTTGCGCCGGGCCTGCATTTCCTGAAAGGCGGTCTGGGCGGCGCGGCGCCTTGTGTCCAGCTCCAGGATGGCGGCGGCCTTGGGCTCCAGGCCCCGGCGCTTCAGCCCCGAATCGAATCCGTCC
>NZ_FXXN01000007.1 GCF_900184795.1 Magnetospirillum sp. 15-1
TCGATCGCGATAATCGCCAAATGATCGACACCAGGAAAATCCCCTTACCATACAGTCGGCTTTCAGCAATAACCGGACTCCTTCCGGTAGGGTTTGGAGAATTTTCATGCCATCGTCGAGAGCCCCTTTTTTCCCGTGGCCCCGTGTTGGTGAACGCGGACACAGGTCGAGTCGATCATGATGATGTCGCCATCGTAAGCCTTGGAGATTTCCTCCAGAAGCCGGTCCCAGACGCCCGCCTTGCGCCAGCGGACGAACCGGTTGTAGCAGGTGGTCGATGGGCCGTAGCGCTCGGGAACTTCCGCCCAAGGCGAGCCCGTGCGGAACCGCCACAGGATACCGTTCAGGACCCGACGGTCATCAACCCGAGGCACGCCGCGAGGCTTGTTCGGAAGCAAGGGCTCGATGATCGACCATTCGTGATCCGTCAACTCGTACCGCCGCCGTGCCATCAATGCCCTCCGTGCCAGAGGGAATCGTTGAATCACGACGCGCGACGAAGGGGAAGCCTGTTTATGAGTTTACGGCCTAACATGCCGTAAGGCCAACTTCTTATCTCCGAGGCCAGACAACAGGGGAATGTCATGCGGTCTGTCGCCGTAGGATTCGGCCAGCACCAGGGCGGCCTCTAAGCTGATCACCTTGCAAATGTTGCATGCCGCTGTTGGTTTGCCTGGGATGTAGTGTTTGGTTCCACCCCACGCCGCCGCCAATTTTATTGCATCTTCCGCATACCCGGCACGCGCCAGCGTTCCCAGCAAGCCGGGAAATAGGGCGATGTTAGGGATCTCCGTCATCGCCACCATCCCGCCTACAGGTAAGCCGACACCAGCAGATCGGCGGTATCTTGCCACTCGTTGGAAATCACCACGTCCTGGGGTGCGGCTTCGGTTCCCACGGTGATGACGCGGGTGCCGTTCTTGACCACGCGGCGAGCGGCGCCCTCCAACTCCTGCGGCACGACCAGGTGCGTCGGCGTGATGCCCAGTTTGGCGCCGCCGTCCTTGGTGAGCGAGGCCATGGCGGTGCGCGCCGCCTCGTAATTCTCGTGGGTCAGTTCGGCTTTGCTGCCGAAGGCGAGTTGCCACAGGCCAAAGCCCACGTTCGAGCGACCGTCACAGCCATAGACATATTCGTTGCGCCAGAACACGCCCTCGTCATTCGGCTTGTCCAGGCTGACGAACCGATAGGGGCGGCGCTTCTGATAGACCAGCGGACGGATTTGGCGGCTGGCGTCGATCAGGAACCAGGCCGGACCGGCGCCCGCCTGCATGTTGCTGATCGTCAACACCGCGCCGTCCTCACCTTCAACGGGGTGGTCCGTGTCGAAGAAATTCTGACCGTCGTAGCAGAGATTGGCGAAGCCGTCCTTGAGCAGGGCGTAGGCCATGCGGTCGGGGTGAATGGCGGCTTCGCGCCCCATCTCCAGCATCAGCGGAGAAAATAGACCGTATTGGTCATCCTCCATCTGGTTGCCGGAGACCTTGACGGTCATTTCGAAATTCTTGTTCTTGATCGTGTACATCCAGGCGGAAAGGTTCTGGATGATGCGATCACCAACCCATTCCCGGATCATCGGGAAGTTGCCCAGCCAAGCGTAGTTTTCTTCGCTCGCAGTGCTGGGAACTTCCATGGCGATGGTGGAAATGGTGGACTTAGCCCCTTCAAACCCCTTGTTGAAGTTGGTTTTGAAGCCGGTGAAGATGTGGTCGAGCGAGGCGCCAGAGCGGGAAACGAGCATGATGGCTTAGCCTTTCAGGTTCTTGCGGTAGTCTTCAGGCGACACGCCCATTTGGCTGCATACGGCGAGCTGACCAGCGGAAAGGCCGCAGCTTGCATCATCGGTCGGAGGCATGGCCGGGCGTCCTTCGAAGTCGGACTTGAACAGATTGGCGAAGATCGGCGGCATGGTCTTCACGAAGGTATCGAAGGAATCCGGCGCCTGACTGGCGAGGGCGGTGGCCCAATCCCGCATGGCCGGGGAAATCTGACCGGCGCCCATGGCGTCCGACACCGCCTTGTCCACCTGGGCCTGTGAAAGCTGCTGGCGGTAGGTCTCCGCTTGGCTGGCGACGGCCTGAAGGGCTTCCAGCGTAGCCGCCATCTCGGGCGTCTGGGAGGCGGTGGCGACGGCGGGCGGGTTCTTGGCCTTCTGCATGAGGGCATCCAGCAGACCGGCGGCGTCGGTTTCGGCGGGCAAGCCGAGTTGCGTCACGAACGCCTTGGTGAGCTTGGCGAGGTCGCCACAGCATTTGAGGAAAGTCGCGTCATCGGCGGCGGCCATGCCCATGAGGGCCTTGGCGCTGGTCAGGGTATAGCCGGGCATGGTTGCTCCTTGGCTGGCGAGGGCGGTGATTTCGGCAAGGTTCGGGAAGTTGGTCAGGGCGGCGCCGACAATGCGGAGGACGGTGCCGTCTTGGGTGTGGTTGAAGACGGGAGAGAGGTAGCGATAGGCGCGCTCGCCCAAATGCTGCGCCGCCGTGGCCGTCCATTCGACCCGCCCCCAGATGCCGTTGGGTCCAATCTCAAGGCTGTCCCACTTCACCCACCCTGCGGCGGGGCGCGGCTTGACGTGCGGCGGCGCCAACTGGTTCTGGTGTTCGTAGTCCACCGGCAGATCGGCGCCGCGCTGGTGCGCCTTGGTGGCGGCGATCACCTGGGCAGCATGGGCCTTGTCCCGGACGGTGTACGGCCCGCGCCCATCGCGGCCCTGGACGGTGCCGAAGGGCAGCAGGTGAACCCTGTCGGGCGCTCCGGCGGCGAGGGTCATGGAACAAGTTGCGATCAGTTCGGTGGTCATGAAGCCCTCAGAAGGTTGTAGACGTGCCTTTCGGTAATCCCGAGGGAAATGGCGATTTCCCACACGGATTTACCGGCCTCTCTCAGTTTGATGGCTTCGTGCTTATTCCTGACTTTCCGGAACGAGTGCATCGTCGGAATGTCAATGCAGATGAAGTTGCGCCGCCGAAAAGCGTCAATGACCTTCTCTGCGTCTTCCTTTGGAAGAAGCGCATACAGCTTGTTTTTCTTACTTAACGAGGCCGCGTTGATTTTTATGCCACCACACTTCGAGACCACGGACATTGCGAATTCCTCGCCGTAATCCTCGATTAGGACCATGGCGGCATGAGGAACGTAGCCGTATCTGTCTCGCAAGGTGGTCATGGGCACTGTACTACTTCACCCTTGACGGCCCCTACTTGCTGAACCAGTTCAGTATCCAGCGGGACAAGGGCGGGAAATGCGTTGGGGCGGTCTGAGAACTGGACGAGAAACAGCCTCCCAGACCGAACCCTTTTCACCCTATTGCGTCGAAACATCGCCGTTAAACGGGTCTGCAACGGGGTTAGACGCCCGTTTCCCCTTCCGGGATGACGGAGTGCCGGAATTTCTCTTTCCCCCGTCCTGCGGCTTCCTGTCGAAGTTCCTGGCCTTCATCATCTTCAGTGCACCAATCACCTTCTGAGCCTCGTCGTAGCCGAGAAAGCGGATGGACGAACGATGGAAGGTGCGTTCCAGCCAGTGACCCAAGTTCAAGTCGCTGGCGTCCTCGCCCTTGTATTCGCTCCATAGGTCACGGATCAGTTCGACCTGGCGCGGTGAGGCCATGCCGGGCCGAACGCCAAAGCCGCTGGCGTGGGGCATGCCGACGTGTCCGGAGCGACGGGTTTCGCCTTCATGCCGGGGGTGCCGAACAGCGGCTTGGAGATGTTGGTTTGAGAGACCGGCGGCACCGGATCGGGCCGCGCGTCATCAACCCGTTTTTGGATGTTGGCGAGTTGCGCACCAACCATCAGCTTCCGGCCCTTCAACTCGCGCTTGGCGGCGGCCTTGATCTGGGCCTTGCCGCGCTCGTGCTGGCGGGCGTCCTCGGTGCTGTCGAACTTGCCAACCTTGAGGCAGGGCAGGCTTTCGACGATGACGTTGCCCTGGGCATCATGGACGATGACCGGCTTGCTACGGTCATTGGGGTCGAACAGCACGCAGAGCTTGCCGTTGCGATGCTTGAGCAAGGCGTCCTGATGTTCCCGCGACCACCAAGTGAAGCCATCCTTAGACAAGGCTCCGGTATCCTTTTGGGGCTTCAAATAGGCCATATCGAACATGAAGAACGCCCGCTGGGCTTGAGTGAGGTCGCGGCGCGGGCGTTGCTTGTAGCTTTCCTCGAACACCTGAGTGAATGAGAGCTTGCCCTTCGCCATTTCAGTGCGACGGCCTACCTGTTCATTGTGGGTGCGCAATTCGCGCTGGTAGACGGCCTCCGCCACATCAATGTCAACCGGGGTGCCGGTGAACTCTTCCGGCTTAGCGTCCGGCCTGTGGCCGCAATAGGCTCCCTTGAATTCAGGGAGCGTGTCGATCTGCTCGGCCACGTCGCGAAAGCCGCGTTCGATGGGCTTGGACTGGCCCCGGCGTGGTTTGGCAAAGCCGATCTTTGCCCCGATCAGGGTGATGATGCCCAGTTCCTCGTCATCGCCCTTGTTCCGGCCCCGGAAACGGGTCTTGGCCCCGCCGGAAATCTTCTTGCTGGCGAAGGCGCGGCCATTGTCGGTGCGCAGTTCGTCGAACAGGCCGAAGCGGTCGATGACATCAAGGATGACGGCCTTAGTGGTGTCCGCATCCTCGGTTTTGGCGAACCGCCAGTCCAGGATATAGCGGCTGTAGACATCCTGAAGGGCGATGACGATGGCGCGGCTACTGGTGCCATCTTTCCAGCGGACGAAGTAATCCGTCTGACGCCCATCGAGGTTGATGATCTGCATGGCCTGGAGATGCGCCACAGAGCGCTTCATCGGCGGGATGGTCTTATCCAACGCCTTGTCGCCGCTCTTGATGAGCGCTTTTTCCCCGGCGGGAAGCTCTTCCCACCGATTGCGCACCGTGCCATAGCAAGGCCAGTCCCAGTCGAACACTGCCGCCGCCTCTGCGGTCTTCCGATAGGCTTTGGACAGCGGCAGGCGCTTACTGCCTTCCTGAAGGACGGAAAGGCAATACGTCCAGGCTTCCTCGGACATTTCCGTGCGTGGGCGACCGCCCGTATAGTTTGCGGCAAGGACTGGAAGCCAGTTTGCACGAGCAACGTCGCGAACTTTGGCTCTAATTTTGTAGATATAGGCGGGGCTGAAGCCTGTTTCTTCACAGACCTCATCGGTCGCGGCCTTATTGCTTCTTCCCTGGGAGACCTTCTCATCGAATGCCGCCAGGGCGAACAATGCGCGCTTGGCACCCTCCTGGACTGTCAGAGACTTGCGGCCAAACTCAGACCAAAGCGTTTGATCGGGGCCGTCATCCTGGGTAACTCCATGGGCGCGCTGGAGGTAGGCCACCTGGGTTTCTGGTCGAAGGTCTTCCCAGCGAACAGCAACAGCCTCACCTCCGTTGCTTGGGACGGAAACGGTGGGGTAGCCAAATCGCTTAAGATGTAGCCGGACCCCACGGCCGGACTGCGGAAAGGTGTCGGTCGCGCTGATGCCGGTTGGGAGGCCGCAAAGCTCGGCGGCGGAGATGCTGTGGCACGCTATTGCGTTCATTCGTCACCTCGAAGGGTGATCGCCACCAGCCTAGCACGGAGTTGGATGGCCCTTGGGCCGTTCCACTTTCCGAGCAGGCAATCGCGTGCATTCTGACGATGGACGCCGTTTTCCTTGCACCATGCACCAAGCGAGCCCCCTTTCTTGACGAAAGCGGCCCGGATATCCCGGAGCAGCCCTTCTCCAGGGGCTGGGTGCAATTGCGTTGCGATTGTGGTATCGTCATGTTCCATACGAACAAGATAACGCGAGTTTGCGTGCCATGGAAGAAAAAAACGCCAAATCCGGCATTGCCGAGAGGCTTAAGCACGCGATAGCGCTGTGCGCCTCAGATTACACGCCCAAGCACGCAAAGTGGTCGCTTAAAATATTTTCTAAAGAGGTCGGAATACCATACCGTACCCTTCAAGATTATATCGCTGGCGCTAGGCTTCCTGGAGCGGATGCCTTGCAGAAATTTGCCACTAAAGGAATAGATATAAACTGGGTCCTTCTTGGGAATGAGCATGGCGATTACTTCCACCCAGAAGCTATAAAGATTGAAAGTGACGCCTTTCAGCCCGAAATGTCAGCCTTGCCACTTAATGATAATGAGGCGGTGGACATAATTCGAGCCATGGCATTTGATTACGCCGATAAAACAAACGAAGATGTAATTCGCAGGAGTGGAAGGTCATTGCCTCTACTTGCGTTAATAGAGCTTCACGAAACATTCACGGCAACAATAACGGTATCGTACCTTAGGACAATAGAGGCTGTGCCACATTTCCTGAAGAAGGGGATGACAAGGGTTGATATGCTCAAGGTTTTAGAGACAGCGATGGAGTTATCACTTTCCGATGCGGCAAAGGAAGTGGAATGTAAGTTTGATGGGTGGACAACAGCGATTTCTGGGTACGTGGATGAGGACGATGATCCCCATGGTTCTGGGCACGTAGACGATCAGACGCCTCCAGAATCGAGGGGAACCCCAGGCGACAAGTGATGTGAGATCGCGTGCCTCTCGCTTTATCTGGTCGTTTTAGGTCGGAACGGAACGCCAAGGTCGGAATAGGCGGTTCCGACCTTGTTGTGCTCCAATGGATGGCGCGCTCTCCCTGAAAGAGCCCCAACCCTCTGATTAAACAGCGTTGCAACGACCATGCAACGGCAGTTCAACCGCCCCCCTGATGCGACATTCCTCCGAAAAATGGGCTTTTTCGGCAGGGTCTCCACGATATTATTGAAATGCCGTTGGCCTATCTTATTGATTTTGTTTAATTTCAAGGTCGGATAAATTCCACGACGTTTTTTCCGCCCTCACTGGCTGGCCCGATTGAGGAGGTGATATGGAAAAACCGCGTATCCTGGTGCTGGCCAACACCTTTCCCGAGCTCTCCCAGACCTACACGCTGGTGGAGGTGGAGGCCCTGCGCGAACGCTTCGACGTGCTGGTGCTGTCCTTCTCCTACAGCCGTTTTCCCCACTACACCGACATTCCCCACATCCAGATCACCCGGGAGAACGAACGCCGGGTGATCGGCTTCCTGAAAGAGCGCTTCCGCCCGCGCATGGTTCACGGCCATTTCCTGTCCGACCTGGAGCGCATCGCGGCGCTGGCCGTCCTGCTGGACTGTCCCTATACGGTTCGGACCCATTCGCCCGATGTGATCTGGCCCGACCCGTTGCGCTGGAAGGCGATGCCCCGGCTGGTGGAGGACGAGCGTTGCCTGGGCATCCTCACCTTCCCCTTTTCGCGCCCTTGGCTGGAAGGGGCCGGCGTGCGGCCGGACAAGATCGTCGATGCCCTGCCGGTGGTGGACGTGCGGCGCTTTCATGACCGCTCGCCCAACGGCCAGGGCGTCATGCATCTGGGAGCCGGCGGCCGCAAGAAGGGCATGGACGAGTTCATCCGCCTGTCCAAGCTGGTTCCGGAAAAGACCTTCGACCTCTATGCCATCGGCGAGCGGGCCGAGGGCTGGAAGGCCTTCAACCAGGAGATCGGGGGGCGGGTGAATTGCCAGATTCCGGTGGATTTCCACGACATGCCCCGGGTCTACAAGGAGCATGAGTGGCTGGTCTATTTCACCAACGACCAGTTTCCCCTGGTGGGATGGCCGGTGGCCCTGGCCGAGGCCTGGGCCTCGGGCGTCGGGGTCTGCTTCCGCCCCATCCGCCCCGATCAGGCCGAGTATATCGGCGACGCGGGCTTCATGGTGAAGGATGCGGAGGAGGCGGCGAAAATCGTTCGCGGCCCGGTGCCGGAGGAGATGCGCGAGCGGGCCTTCCAATGGGCCGAGCGCTTTGATATCCGCCGGAACCTGCCGGTGCTCACCGACCTGTGGGAACCATACCTCGGGCGCGAGCCGCGCCCGCCCGAGGAACCGGCCGCCGAGGTGAGGACGCCGTCCCCTTCGCCGCTTCCGGTGCCGTCCCTGGTCGAGCTGGCGCTCAAGCGGCTGATGGACATCGCGGGCAGCCTGGGGGGGCTGATCCTGGCCGCCCCCTTGCTGCTGGCACTGGCGCTGCTGATTTCCGTGCAGAGCGGGGCCTCGGCCCTGGTGCGGCAGACCCGCCTGGGCCGGGGCGGGCGGCCATTCGCCATGTTCCGCCTGCGCAGTCTGGCGGGCGATGAGCCGGTCTACGGCACGCCCGCTAACCCGCCGCCACTGGGCATCGCCTCGCTGCGCTGCCTCGACGGGACCGAGTCTGGTCCGCCGCCCCGGCTATTGCCCATGGGGGGCTGGCTCCGCCGCACCGGCCTGGATGAGGTGCCGCAACTGCTCAACGTGCTGAAGGGCGACATGAGCCTGATCGGCCCACGTCCCGTGCTGCCGTGGGAGGTCGGGGCCTATGGGCCGAGCGCCGCCCTTCTCCATTCGGCGCGGCCGGGACTGATTGGCCTGTGGCAGGTGGAGCGCACCAATCCCGACGATCTGGCCGAGCGCATTCGCCTCGACCGCCAGTATCTGGAAGGCTGGACCCTGGGCCGCGACCGGGCGGTTCTGCGGCGGGCGGTGGGTAAGGTTCTGCGGCGGGGTTAGCGCCGCCGCCAGACGGTGACCTCGGAGAGGGTGTGCTGGTGCTTGCGCCGGGTCTCCCGGATGACGAACGGCACCGCCTGCGGCCCCTGGACCAGCTCGAAACGGGGAAGGAGCAGATCCTTCAGGCCGTCCAGGGTGGTGTAGGATTCCCCGTCCTTCTTGAAGCCGCCGATCCATTCCGAGCGCTTGGTATGCTCTTCCAGCCAGGTGTAGGGCGATGCCAGGACCAGCAGGCCGCCGGCATTGAGGCGGTTGGCCATCTCGCCCAGGAACAGGCGCGGGCTGTACAGCCGGTCGATCAGGTTGGCCGCCAGGATCAGGTCGAAACCGGTGAAGATTTCCTTCAGATTGCAGGCGTCGGCCTGCCAGAACTCCACCCGCCCGGCGGTCGCGGCGAGGCCGAGGGCCTCCAGCCGCCGCTCGTGGTAGGAGGAAAGTTCTCCTTCGTCGGGGATGGCGTAGCGCAGCAGGCCGGTCTCCGCCAGCCTGGCTCCGATTTGAATGAAGCGGGCCGAATAGTCGATGCCCGTCACCCGATTGAACGAGCGCGCCAGTTCGAAGGTCGCACGGCCGGTGGCGCAGCCCATGTCCAATGCCCGCTCGAAGCGGCCGTTGCCGTGGCGGCCATGGGCCTCCTCCGCAAGCTCGGCCAGGGCCTTGGGGAAGTTGGGAACGCCGAACGCCTCGTCGCCATAGTGGAATTCACAGTACTGCGCCACCAGGGTGTCGGTCTCATAGGCCGAAGCCGGCCGGGGGGGCGGCGTATCGCTCACCACGGTGCGGAAGCCGGCGTGCTGGAAGAAGTGGCGGCGAAAGGCATAGCGTGACGCCCGCCGGGATTGGTTGCCGCACGAGATCCAGCTCCCCCCCTTGATGATGGCGTGGCGATCATCGAAGGTGGGAACGGTGAAGTCGTCGTAGAGCGGGTGGACCCGAAAGCCATCGAAGGGGTAGGTGGGCGTCTCGCACCACTGCCAGACATTACCCACCACGTCGGTCATCTCGCCATGGGCGAAAGTGGTGACCGGACAGCTGGACGCCCAGTGGTCCAGGTGCAGGTTGCCGTCGGCCGGGGAATCATGGGGCACGTCGGACAGCCCGGCATGGTCGTAGAGGCGGTTCCATTCGTCCTCGGTGGGCAGCCGGAACGGTCGCCCCGTGACCTCCGCCTGCCAACGGCAGAAGGCGCGTGCCTCCAGGCAGTTGACCTCCACCGGCCAGTTCCAGGGCATGGACACTTCCTCGGCCAACAGGCGCAGCTTCCAATGGCGGCCATCGGGCACCCAGAAGGTGGGGTGACGGGGATGCGCGAAGCTCTTCCAGTTGCGTCCTTCCTCGTCCCAATAGCGGCCTTCGTCATAGCCTCCGGCCTCGACGAAGCCAAGGAACTCGCCGTTGCTCACCAGATGGCGGCCGGCCTGGAAAGCGGGAATATCGGCCATATGCTCGCCGTACTCGTTATCCCAGCCATAGACGGGTTCGTCGAAGCGGCGCCCCAGCCGGACCCGACCGGCGGGAATGGAGACCAGGGAATTGTCCGGGGCCGGGCCGGCGTGGCGACAAGGCGCCCAGGCCGGATGGGGCCGGACAAGAGCCGGATCGTGCTGGCGTATCAGCACCGAAGAGGTTTCCAGGTGGATCAGTTCGTGCTCGATACCCATCAGGATCACCCAAAACGGGTTGTTCCAGCCGATGGGCAGGGACAAGGGGGTCTCACGGATCACCCTGTCCACGACCTGGCGCACTTCACGGCGATAGGCCGCGACCTCGGCGACACTTGGCCAGTCGTAGCTGGTGTCGTCCAGGTCGTCCCAGCTCATCTCGTCGACGCCAACGGCGAAGATGGATTCCAGTCTGGGGTTGATGCGCCGGTCAATCAGCTTCGCCAAAATCAACTTGTTGATGAAAAAGGTGGCGGTGTGGCCAAAATAAAAAATCAAAGGATGACGCAGAGTAATGGGCTTGCGGTAATAGGCCTCGTCCCCTTGGATGATCTGGAACAGCGATTCGTAGGCATCGAACGAGGCATGGAAATAGGCTCGCAGTTCAGCGCGCTTGGCCTCGACGTCAGGGCCGGTCAGTTGTGGAGTGCGAGGGAACCGAGCCATTCTTTTCTCGCTGCGGGCATGACCAGTTCGTGAACGTGTTTCCGCCCGGAGACTGTGTCCGGTCTGACTTTGATGCCCGAAATGGGCTGCGATAGCAACATGGGCAGAGGTAAAGCCCTCGGCCTTGTGTATTTGGGATTTCGTGGCCCCCTACGGAAGCGGTCACGCCGGATGCGGTCGTGCTCCGGCGTGACCCGCCATGGAATCATACCGGGTGATCCTGGAAATCTCCCGCATGAGTCTTGGTCAGTGCAGGCTGGTATAAGGCTTGGGGAGGATGAGCGCGGGTGACCTGCCTTGGAAGTTTCATCCGGCCGTAAGTAGAGCCTTGGGCGAAGTTACGCCGTGTGGCGCGGTCTGAGCAATGGGGCCGGGCTCGGAGCCCCGGAGGGGCGGAGAGGCCGGCCCCATTGCTTTGAGTTTGGCAGCGTGGGCCGCCGGTGTCTGGTAGCCCAGGGCCGAGTGCGGCCTGGTCGTGTTGTAGTCGGCGACCCAGGTGGCGATGACGGCGCGGGCCTGGGCCATGCTGGTGAACACCGTTTCGTTGAGCAGTTCGTCGCGCATGCGGCCGTTGAAGCTCTCGACGAATCCGTTCTGCATGGGCCTGCCGGGGGCGATGTAGTGCCATTGCATGCAGTGGTCCTGCGCCCATTTCAGCACGGCGTTGCTGGTCAACTCGGTGCCGTTGTCGGACACGATCATCTCCGGCTTGCCGCACCGGGCCACCAGCGCCGTCAGCTCGCGGACCACCCGTACGCCCGAGATCGAGGTGTCGGGCACCGAAGCCAGGCACTCCCGCGTCCTCAACGTCGTCGACGATGTTGAGCACGCGGAAGCGCCGCCCGTTGTCCAACTGGTCATGGACGAAATCCAGCGACCAGCGGGCGTTGGGCTTGGCCTCCACCAGGATCGGCGCGCTGGGCTTGCCGATCAAGCCGGCCTTGCGCCGAGTGCGGCGCTTGCGCACCGCCAGCCCTTCCTCGCGGTAAAGCCGGTAGATGCGGGTGATCCCTGACGACTCCCCGTCGCGCCGCAGCAGGATGAACAGCCGTCGATAGCCGAACCGGCGACGCTCCTGGGCAAGCCCGCGCAGGCGGTCGCGCAAGGCACCTGTCGTCCGGCCGGATCGAGCGGTAGCGGATCATGGTGCGATCCGCTGCGATGACCGAGCAGGCCCGACGCTCGCTCATCTCGAAAGCATTCCGCAGATGGGCGACAGCTTCCCGCTTGGCGGCGGGCCCTACCATTTTTTTCCCAGAAGATCGCGGAGCGCGGCCTCGTTCAGCATGGATTCCGCCAGCAGCTTCTTCAGCCGGGCGTTTGCTGCGCTGCCCTTCGGGTCTCATCCTCAAGCGCCTTCAGCCGCCGCGCCTCCGACACCTCCAGGCCGCCATACTTGGCCTTCCATTTGTAGAAAGTGGCGCTCGAAATGCCGTGCCGGCGGCACACATCCGCCGTCCCCGCCCCGGCCTCCTGCTCCTTCAGGATGCCGATGATTTGTTCTTCACTGAACCTGCTGCGCTTCATGTCGTCCGTCCTCTGATGGGCCGGACTCTACTTCAAACTGGAGGAAGATTTCCAAGGCAGGTCAATCGATACCTGCCTGGGAAGCTTCGTCGGGCTGCTGGGAGGGATTTGCCTCCACAGCCCCCGGTTCCGGACCGTGGTGGGTGGCGGCATGCGCAGGCTCATCCCGTCCCGCTTCACGCCGTCTCAGTAGAAGCGGCGGCGTGCTCCCCGGCCCGATGGAGCCAGAAGTGAACGGTCGTCCCGACGCCCAGTCGCGAGTCCATCCAGATCCGCCCGCCGTGCCGGTCGATGATCCGGCGGGTGATGGCCAGACCGGTTCCCGTGCCGGGGTATTCCGCCTGAACATGCAGGCGTGAGAACACCACGAAGACCTTTTCCAGATAGGGCTCGTCGATGCCGATGCCGTTGTCGCGGATGGTGAAGTGCCAGCCCCCGTCCTCGGCCCGCGCCTCCACCTCGATTACCGGCGGCCGGTCGGGTGCGGCGAACTTGATGGCGTTGGACAGCAGGTTGATGAACACCTGCCGCAACTCCTGATCGTTTCCCAGGACCTCGGGAAGCGGCTTGATCCTGATCTCGGCCTTGGCCTGCTTCAGGCTGGCCTGAAGCTCCTCGCAGGCATATTGCAGGGCCGCCGCGCAATCGGCCGATCCCAGCGCGGTCGGCGAGTGACGCAGGCGGGAAAATTCCAGCAGGTCGAGGTTGAGCTGCCGGATCTTCATGGCGGCCTCGATGATAGTCGCCAGAATGTCCTTGGTCGCCGCATCGAGCTTTCCGGAAAGCTCGCGCTCCAGCAATTGAGTGAAACTGACGACGTTGCGGACCGGCTCCTGCAGGTGATGGGAGTAGATCTCGGAAAAGCGTTCCAGCTCGATATTGGCGTCGACCAGACTGTCGAGACTCTTCTGCAGCCGGGCCTCCAGTTCGTCCTTCTTGCGCCGTACCTCGATCTGGTCGAGCAGGAAGGAGATGTTGGCGGCCAGATCGTCCAGCAGGCACACCTCGTCCACGTCGAAGTAGCCCATATGGGCGCTGTATATGGTCAGGGCGCCGCAAGGAAGGCCGCCGCGGAACAGCGGAAAGGCGGCCGACGCCCCCCAGCCGTAGCGCCGCCCCCGCTCGTGCCAGGGCGCCGTCTGCGGATCGTTCTGGAAGTCGTTGCAGATCACGTGCTTGCCCAGGCGGATGGCCGTGCCGGTCGGCCCCCAGGAGCGGGGGTCGGCCGGATCGAGCCTGATGACCAGACCATCGAGATAGTCGCTGCCGTCACCCGACCATTTCGCCGGCCTGACCACGTCGCCGTCGGTCAGCCCGACCCAGGCCATCTTCATGCCGAAATCGGTCGCCACGGCGCAGACCCGCCCGAAGACCTCGTCATTGGTGGTAGAGCGCAGCAGTGCCTGATGAGCGGCGGTCACCGCCTGAAACAGCCGGTTGAGGCGGGCGATATGATTGATCGCGGCCTTGCCGGCGGTGATGTCGCGCACGATGCTGACCTTGTAGCGAACCCCATTCATCTCGTGGACGCGGGTACTCACCTCCACCGGAAAAACCGATCCGTCCTTGCGGCGATGCTCGGTCTCGAAGGTAATGGCCTCCAGTTCATCGATCCGCCTGGGATCGGCGTCCAGATTCATTCGGGCCGCCTCGCTGCGCAAATCGGCGAGGGAAAGATGGCAAAGCTCCTCGGGACGATAGCCATAGAGCGTCAAGAACCGCTCATTGGCCTCCATCAGGCGGCCATCCAGGCCAATCACCAGGATAGCGTCGTTGGCGAACTGGGCTGCCGGTCCGAGCACCATGCCCCCTATGTCAGAACCCTCTCCCTTGAAGGATAGCGATATGCAAGGAGATCGGCAATCCATAGGCCATTGGTATGAGTGACTGAGGCCTATAGCGTGATGCCCAAAATGTGCATCACGCTATAGGCCCTATCATTTTCCCTCGCCGGGCGGGCGCATCCGCGCCCTTGGCCGCGCCCTCAACGGGCGCTGGAGCGGCGCGCCTCATATTTGAGGCACGCCGCTCTAGACGGCGGAAGGCGGCTCGTCCGGCTCGCAGGCATGCCGCCGCAGATCGTCCTGCCGCTGACGATAGCCTTCGGCGTCGCCGTAATCGGCGAAATTGACATAGCGGGAATGCGGCTTGGTGATCGGGCGGGAATATGTGGCGGCCTTTTCAGATATACGACTCATATAACTAAACGAGTTCTGGAGAGCAGGTCGAACCATGTCCGCCCGCTTACAAAACTCAACGACCTCAAGCTCGGTCAACGGAGCCCCATGAAAGGCACCATTATTAAGAAATTCATCTAGCTGAGGAACAATCTCTTGTTCTTCACCAATTAGGAACGCACCATCCCCGACCTGGAACGCCCATATCGCGGGATCACCGATTTTCACAACCGGTGAAATATCGGTGATGGAAACTAGCTCCGCATGGTTCACGTCCAATGGCTCAAAACTCTCGACGTTCCCATCCGCATCCAGATTTTGGATGTAATGTGTATTTGCCCCAGCAAAAACAAATGCGGGAAATACGAACGCCGGAGAGGTCTTCGTCGGGTTATAGATCGCGGCTAAGCGGTGCGGGATCGTGCTTCTTGTCATCATAGATAGCCGCTCCGCCTATAAAAATCCTCCACGAGACCGCGAAACTGCATCAAAAACTCGACTGGCCGATATCGGCCTGGGAGTTTGTAGGGGATGGGAAGGGCATTCAGTTTCGAGAGAATGCCTGCCACTGCGGCGTCTTGAGCCAATTGATGCGGGATTATTACAGCGAGGAGGTTCCCAGACAGCGATAAGGGCGCATCGAATTGGAACTCAATCGCCGAGTTCCGGTCATCCCCGCCATGCGCAGCCCCTGTAATTAAGTTGTAGTAGTTTTGAACATCTACCTCCAGAGCCCCAAAAGTAAGCCAAGACAAAGGCCGAATATCATAATATGAAAGATTGGTGCCGTAGAACATTCCAACCAGTCTCTGCGCACAGGATTGGTCAGATAGCAAAAAATCATCCACTTTATCTATGTGGTGAAGCGATGCCCTGTATAGAGAAAATCCTCCACTGTCAAAGGGGAACACTCTTTTGGCAGAGGCGGTTTCAGGCTTAAATATGAAACATATGGGCGCATACGATACGGACGTATATGCGTCTGTGTTTGAAAAGTTCACCCTGTATGCCGGGCGACCATAAAAAGCGTATACTAGGTTTTCATTGAAAACAGGGCAGGGCGTTGGAGCGGAAATCTCCCCCGATTGAAGGATCGCCAGTGATCGCTGATAATCGGTCAAGTGAGTAAGGGGCAGCGGGTCCGGACCGACGGGCAGCGCGCTTATTGCGGAGGAGAACGCCATGACGCAACTCAGGTGGTAGAATAGCTACCTACCTATCATATTGCGTTTATATCGGGAAGGCTGCCCAGGGGCATTCGCCCAGGATCGGGATGAGCGCGGTCATCAGGCGCCCTACTCACTAGGCTGTAGTGACATTTTAGTCATTTGAGCCAGAACATGATGCTGGCGAGCTTTACGAAGCCCAGGAAATTGGCGGCGATCTTGTCGTATCGGGTTGCGACGCGGCGCCATTGCTTGAGTTTTGCGAAGAAGCCCTCGATGCCCCATCGCTGCTTGTAGGCGATCCGATCGTAGGCGTGCTGGTAGTTGCGATGGCGGCGCGGCGGAATGACCGGCTCGCCGCCTTGGTCGAGGATGAGGTCATGCAATCGGTCGGCGTCATAGGCGCGGTCGGCGAGGACTTGATCGGCCTTCAATCCCCGGATCAGATCGCAGGCTGGTGCCATGTCATTCTGCTGGCCGGGGCCAAGTTCGAAGCGAACCGGCAAGCCCAGCGCATCGACTACGGCGTGGAGTTTGGTTCCGAAGCCGCCCCGAGAACGCCCAAGAGCCTGGGCTTGCGGTCCCCCCTTTTACGCCGTGCCCCGGCGGCTTGCGCGTTGGCTCGGATGACGGTGGCGTCGATCATCATCCATTCAAGGTCTGGATCAACCGACACAGCCTCGAATATCCGGTCGAAGACGCCCTGCTCGATCCAGCGGTAATAGCGGCGTTTGGCCGTCTGATAGGGGCCAAACTTCTCCGGCAAATCTCGCCATCGCGCACCAGACCGTGCCACCCACAGGATGGCGTCGAAGAAGCGGCGGCCATCGCTACGCGGGCCACGCTTTCCCTTCCGGCCTCCGGGCACAAACTCCCGCAGCCGCTCCCACTGATCATCGCGCAGAACTTCGCCGTCCAAGACCGACCTCCAAAAATCAGTCTTGAATCACATCTCGGGCGCCAAGGGAATCCTAAATTGTCACTACAGCCTAGTGATCCCGGCGGCCATTCCGCAAACCGTCCAGACGCCGGAAGTCCTGCTGGTCGTCATGATTGCGTGGGGCGGCTTTGCCGGGTCCCTCTACAATATCAGCCTGGCGATGTTGGCCGACCGCTTCAAGGGGACGGAGCTGGCCGCCGCCAACGCCGCTTTCGGCACGCTGTACGCCTTGGGCAATCTGTTCGGCCCGCTTCTGCACGGCATGGCGATGGATTGGGCCAATCCGCAAGGACTGATGGTGAGTGCGGCTCTCCTGTTCGCCCTTTTTCTGGGGGGTGCCCTGCGGCCTGCGCGGAGGGCGCAGTGATTGGAAAAAGCATTGTCTCTCCCTGCATGCTCCAGGGGGCGGCCGAGGATTTCCGGCAGGCGGCGGGAGTGGACGATCTTTGGTCGCGGCTGCGCCGCCACCTGGACACCGGCTCCATCACCAACGTGCAATACGGATTTGGCGCCCTGCCCGAGGGTAAGGAAAAAAAGCTGACCATTCTCGACTCCTTCGTTCCCGGCTATCTCGATGCCAAGATCGGCGAAGGAGTGCTCGAACACATGATGTGTTCGTGCGGACCGGTTTCGCCGGAACTAACCCCACGATGTGGAGCGATACTAGCCGCCTGCCCGACCTCTCTCCCGAAGCTAGGCGATCCCTGGATATCGATTGGGATTTAGGCGTTACCTGCGGCGTCAGCATTCCCCTGCGATTCGCCGGCGGCTTGGGCGCCGGACTGATCGGCCTCCATGCCGGCGGCATGTCGTGGGGCGAGTTCGACCGGATATGGACCGAATTCGGCATGACGTTGACGGCTGTCGCCAACGCCTTCGACACGGCTCTGCGTGGCGACCATGTGGGGGAGTTGTTCCCCCTCACCTCCCAGGAACGGGAATGCCTGCTGTGGTTGGCGACTGGCCTACAACAAAAGCAGGTGGCCGAC
>NZ_FXXN01000008.1 GCF_900184795.1 Magnetospirillum sp. 15-1
GAACTGGATGCCATCGGCCGCGCCGAGGTGTCCCGGATCAAATCGTTCCTGTCCCGCTCGGTCGATCGCTATCGCCCGCCCTATGAACGCTACGTCATCGACGTGCCGCGCCAGTGCGTGTTCGCCGGCACCGTCAATCCCGACACCTATCTGCGCGACGAGACCGGCAATCGCCGCTTCTGGCCCGTCCGCTGCGGCAGGATCGACATCGCCGCGCTGCGCCGTGACCGCGACCAACTTTGGGCCGAAGCCATGGTCTGGTACGCCAATGGCGTGAAGTGGTGGATCGAGGACGAAGAAACCAGACACATGGCCGAAACCGCCCAGGAGGAACGCTACCAGGGCGATGCCTGGGACGGCCTGATCGACCGCTGGCTGGTCTACGACAAGGAGCGGATCAATTACGGCAATGGCGCCTACGACGACTGGCGCGACGTGGAGGTTGCCCGGCCCGAACCGCTCGCCGACGTGTCGGTTGGCGAAATCCTCAAAAACGCCATCGGCATCGAACCGGCCAAGTGGACCAAGGGCGACCAGATGCGCGTCGGCGCGTACCTCAAGGCGCGCGGTTGGGAGCGATACCGTTGTCGCATTAACGGCTCCCTCGAATGGCGGCATCGAAACCCAGGATGATGCCAGAGGCTTCTCAGCTTATCGCTTCCAGAAGCCGGAAGGATCCAGAGGCAGATAGCCATCGATACGCTTCAGCCATTTGTCTAACCCATCGATCTGCTTCTGAGTTAGGTACAAATTGTCCCTGAGATATCTGAGGATATCCCCGACAAAACTGCGACGATCCTCTGGGATTCCCCTGATGGCGCGTTCTATGCAACGATCAAATGCATAGACAGTCTGGAGGTTATTGTACCCATATCTTCCTCCGGCGGTCTTTTTCTCAATATTTCCAATATGCCGAACAGCATCGTCAGAGAGCGCTCCTTCTTCCAAGTACGCAGCATGATATTGGCCTAAGACATCAAGCTGCGCTCCAGGGATATGTGCAAGACGTTCCTGGCGCAGAAGCATATATGTGACTATCCGCTTGAACTTGGCGGCCTCGTCATCCCGAACACCTCCTCCAGAGTGTTCACCGTCGACGCGTTTCCCTCCTTCGCGATCTTGCCCCGGAGCAGCTTTCGTAAAATCCGGAATACGTCGCAATTGGGCGGCCCCATCTTCGTCGAGATGGTTGCGGGCACATGTGGGGCCAAAAGGATATTCTGTCCCATGCTCATCACAGAGAATGGTTGCAACGTTGGATTTCAACGTGTGGCCACATTTCGCATGGCATTGGACGTCAAACGCAAAGTCTTTCCGAACTGGATAGAACGGCATTTTTCTGCATCCCGGAAGGTGGCGCGGTGATCATAGCATCGCTCGCTCCCGTGGCGCGAACCTCGCGGAACCGGATAAGTGTTCCCACCTGAAAAACGGGCGATACCGATCTGCACCCGACCTGCCAGCATTCTGTTCCCACCTGTTCCCACTTCCCGATTCAGGTGGGAACGGCTGGAAGCCACGGAAACCCTGCCTGTTCCTACCGTTCCCACTGTTCCCACCTTGTTGGGGACTCATTTCAGGAAAAAGAAAAATTAGCCATTATGGTTGTATATTTTAATCACATAAACACGCTATGGATTGTAAATATATTTTCCTGGGAAAAGGTTTTGAAACGACGTTCCAGGTGGGAACGTGGGAACACGCTCCTTCACTTTACGAAAACCTCCGCATCCTTACGGCGTTCCAGGAAACCGCTTGAACGGGGAGTCCACGGGCAATAGCCTTTCCCTCGACCAAAGCCGAAGGCCCACAACCTCGTGAGCCTTCACCATGACCACCATCCTCGCCCTTGATCTGGGCACCACCACCGGTTGGGCCATGCGTCTGGCCGATGGTTCCGTCGTATCCGGCACCATGGAATTCAAGCCCAGCCGCTATGAAGGCGGCGGAATGCGCTTCTTGCGTTTCCGGTCCTGGCTCGACCACCTGGAATTCGCCGCCAAGAAGATCGACCTCCTGCATTTCGAGGAAGTCCGCCGCCATGCCGGGACCGATGCGGCCCACATCTATGGCGGCTTCCTCGCTCACCTCACCGCCTGGTGCGAACTGAAGCACATCCCGTACCAGGGCGTACCGGTCGGCACCATCAAGCGCCATGCCACCGGCAAGGGCAATGCAGGTAAGGAAGCGGTGATCGCCGCCATGCGATCCAAGGGCTTCAGCCCAGAGGACGACAACGAGGCCGACGCCCTGGCCATCCTGACCTGGGCCATCGACACCCAGGGAGGTGTCCGATGAACTGGACGCCGTCCTTGGTCGAGGAACGCCTCGCCGAAGCCGCCGACACCCTGCGCCGCCTGCCCGACACCAGGGTTCAGGGCCACGCCAGTACATGGCCACCCTATATCCAGGAGTGCCTGGCGACAGAGGACGTGACGCTCCGCCGTCCGCCGCCCTCGGCTGCCGCCATCACCCGCATGGACGAAACCTTGCCCTGGCTGCGCCATCTCGATCCGGTCGATGCCAGGATCGTCTGGCTGCGGGCCGACGGCGATCCGTGGAAGGTAATCTGCTGGAAGGTCGGCATGACCCGCTCCGCCGCGCATCGGCACTGGCTGTTCGCGCTCTGTGTCATCGCCTGGACGCTGAACGGACGGCGTATCCCCCGTCACATCTCCAAGGTCGACCTGATCGCCCGCACCAAGGCAACGGAGGAAAGCGAAAAGTGTATCGATACATCGCAGGCCGCGACAGGAATGGCCAGTCTGGGGTAGATATGAACCCATGCTCACGAGGGGCGGCGAAGACGATCATCAAATGATCCGCCGCCCGGAGCGGGCGAAAGAATAGAACAAGCTGCGGAGAGGCTGCGCGGATATCGCGGGTCCTCCCCGGCACTTCCCCTATGCGGGCGGCATCAGCGCCCGATTTCGCTAGCGTCAGCCCGAAAATCTGGGTTTCCACTTAGGTTTCCAGTTTCCAGCCCAAAGGCGCGCTTGTCCAACGACAGCGCGCCTTTAACGTTTCCGGCTGGCTGGAAACCTGGGTGGAAACCACCGCTGGAAACCTGATCGGGTTTCCAGCGGCAGGTTTCCAGTTTCCACCTGATCCAGGTTTCCACCGCCATGCAGCTTGTCCATCCCGAGCCGGGTATCCCGGCGCTCGGCTTGATGCCGCACGTCCAGGGGCTGGTTTACGGCTCGGTGTGCAGCGGAATCGAGGCGGCGACGGCGGCGTGGGAGCCGTTGGGCTGGCAAGCGGCGTTCTTCGCCGAGATCGAGCCGTTTCCTTCCACCGTGCTGGCGCACCGCTATCCCACCATCCCGAATCTCGGCGACATGACCGCCATCGACGGATCGGCGTGGCGCGGGAAGATCGACGTGCTGGTGGGCGGCACGCCCTGTCAGGCGTTCTCGGTGGCGGGCTTGCGCAAGTCGCTCGACGACGCCCGTGGCAATCTTGCCCTCAAATTCGTGGAACTCGCCGATGCCATCGACCCAGCTTGGATTGTTTGGGAGAACGTCCCCGGAGTCCTGTCCACCCGCGACAACGCCTTCGGATGCCTTCTGGGCGGACTGGCCGGAGAAGATGGTCCGGTCGTCCCGCCAGGGAGGAAATGGTCGGACGCTGGTGTTGTGTTTGGACCCGCGCGCACAGTCGCGTGGCGGGTGCTCGACGCCCAATATTTCGGCTTGGCCCAACGCCGCCGTCGTGTGTTCGTTGTCGCAGGTGCTGGAGACCGGGCCGATCCCGTCCAAGTACTTCTTGAGCGCCAAGGCGTGCGCCGGGATCATCCGCCGCGCCGAGAAGCGGAACAAGGCGTTGCCCCCACGCTTGATGCTCGCGCTGGCCGAAGCGGCGAAACGTCTTTCGCCACCAGCGGCGGACTGATCGCCGAAGCGTTCGGCGGCAACAACACCTCCGGCCCCATTGAGGTGGCCACCGCGCTCAATGCCTGCGCCTCGGCCAGCGGGCGGATGGATTTCGAGAGCGAGACCTTCGTCGCCACCACCTTGCGGGCACGCGACCTGTCCCGTGGTGTGGACAGCGACTGCACCGACACGCTGATCGCCCACACCCTGCGGGCCAAGTCGAACCTCGCCCACCGACCCGACATCGATACCTTGGTCACCCATTCCCTGCGCGGCGAGGGCTTCGACGCCTCGGAGGACGGCACCGGACGTGGCACTCCGTTGGTGCCTGTGGCCATTCCCATTCAGGAGGCCGGTGCCCGCACCGGCATCAGCACCACCGATCCCCGCGCAGGGATCGGTGTCGGCAGTGATGGTGATCCGATGTTCACCTTGCAGGCGGGCAAGCAACACGCCGTGGCGTTCAATCTGCGCGGCCGCGACGGTGGGGCGCAGGCCGAGATCGATGCCGACAACCTCGCCAGCCTGCGGGCGGCCAGCGGCGGCTCCAGCCGCAGCTACGTGGCCTTCGCCCAGAATCAGCGTGACGAGGTCCGGCACCTGGACATTGCCGGCGCCCTGGCCGCCGAGCCGGGAACCAAGCAGCAGACCTATGTGGCCTTCGACTGTAAGGCGGCTACCCCGGTTGCCGCTGAAACCATAGCGCCGACCTTGCGGGCAATGAATGCGGTGGACCGCGCCAATGCCGGTGGCCAGCTCGCGGTCCAACACGGCATGGCCGTCCGCCGCCTGACGCCCCGCGAATGCGAACGGCTCCAGGGCTTCCCCGACGATTACACCCAGATCCTCTGGCGCAAGAAGGCCGCCGAGGACTGTCCCGACGGCCCGCGTTACCGGGCGCTGGGCAATTCCATGGCCGTGCCGGTGATGCGCTGGATCGGCCGCCGCATCCAGGCGGCAGGACAACGGCCATGACCCGCAATCCTTATCTCATCGACGGCCCGGCGCTGGTGTCGTTCTCGGGCGGGCGCACGTCCGGCTACATGCTGCGCCAGATCCTGGACGCCCATGATGGGCAACTGCCCGCCGACATCCATGTGGTGTTTTTCAATACGGGCCGGGAATTCGAGCAGACGCTGCGCTTCGTCCACGAATGCTCGGTGCGCTGGTCGGTCCCGATCACTTGGCTGGAATACGACCCCGCCGAGCCGTTTGATACCAGCGTGGTCGGCTACAACAGCGCGTCGCGTGATGGCGAGCCCTTCGAGAAGATCATCAAGGTGCGGGGCTTCCTGCCCAATCCGACCATGCGGCTCTGCACCCATTACCTCAAGGTCAAGCGCGGTATCGCCTTCATGCGCGACATGCTGGGCTATGCGGAATGGACCAACGTCGTCGGCCTGCGTCATGACGAACCCCGTCGAGTCGCCCGCCAGAAGGCCATGAACGAAGCCGGCAAGGAACGCTTCGAGACCCTCCTGCCGCTGGATCAGGCCAAGGTCAGCCGCCAGGACGTCTCGGCCTTCTGGAAGCGCCAGCCTTTCGATCTCGGCCTGCCCGACAACAATGGCAAGACGCCCCTGGGCAATTGCGACCTCTGCTTCATGAAGGGCGCGGCCACCATCAAGGGGATCATGCGCCTGTTCCCCGAACGGGCCAGGTGGTGGATCGACATGGAACGCAACGCCCCGGCGCTCGGCACCTTGACCAAGCCGGAGATGGCGCTATTCCGCGCCGACCGGCCCAGTTATCGCGAATTGCTCAATTTCGTCCGCCGCCAGCGGGATTTCGAGGGCGGTCCATCCGATGACTGCCTGCCCTGCGACTGCACGGACTGATCATGACCCATCCGCTTCCCGACACGGTCGAGCATTGGCCCATCGACCGGCTGATCCCCTATGGCCGCAATGCGCGGACCCATTCGGACAGCCAGGTCGCCCAGATCGCTGCCAGCATGGTCGAGTTCGGCTGGACCAATCCGGTGCTGGCCGACAGCAATGGCAACGTCATCGCCGGGCATGGCCGACTGGCCGCCGCCAAGTCCCTGGGCCTGGACACGGTGCCGGTGGTGATCCTCGACCATCTGACCGAGGCCCAGCGCCGCGCCTACATCCTGGCTGACAATAAGCTGGCCCTGAATGCCGGTTGGGACGATGAAACCCTGGCGGCGGAACTGCACGCGCTCAATGCCGAGGGCTACGACCTCGACCTGATCGGTTTCTCCGCCGAGGAACTGGATGCCCTGATGGCCCCCCTCGACGACGAGGTCGACGGCCAGGGCGATGGGGATGAAGATGAGGTTCCCGAGCCGCCCGTCGATCCGGTGACGCGGCCCGGCGATTTGTGGATCTTGGGCAAGCATCGCCTGCTGTGCGGCGACAGCACCAGCGCCACCGATGTGGAGCGTCTGCTGGCCGGAGCCATGCCGCACCTGATGGTGACCGACCCGCCCTACGGCGTTGAATACGATCCCGAATGGCGCAATCAGGCCGGCGTGTCCTCCACCTCGCGTACCGGCAAGGTCGCCAACGATGACCGCGCCGATTGGCGGGAAGCCTGGGCGCTGTTCCCCGGCGAGGTCGCCTATGTCTGGCATTCGGCCATCTACACCAGAACGGTGGCCGACAGCCTGGAGGCCAACGACTTCAAGCTCCGCGCCCAGATCATCTGGTCGAAGTACCGCTTCGTCCTGGGCCGGGGTGATTACCACTGGCAGCACGAGCCCTGCTGGTACGCCGTGCGCAAGAGCGGAACCGGCCATTGGCAGGGAGCGCGGGATCAGGCCACCATCTGGGCCATAGGCAATAACGGCGATGAGGACGAAGCCACGGTCCATGGCACCCAGAAGCCGGTGGAATGCATGCGCCGTCCGATCCTTAACAACAGCGCCGAGGGCGAGGCGGTCTACGAACCGTTCGCGGGCAGCGGCACCACGGTGATCGCCGCCGAGACCACTGGGCGCGTTTGCTTCGCCATGGAACTGAATCCGGCCTATGCCGACGTGATCGTCGGCCGTTGGCAGAAGCTGACCGGCCAGAAGGCCGTACTGGACGGCGATGGCCGGAGTTTCGACGAACTCGCCGCCGGGAAGGTGGTCAGCGCCGGGTGATCCGGCGCAGCGAATGCTGGTACTTGGCGTCGGTGGGGCGAACGGTCAGGGCCATGATCACTTCGCCTTCTGGCCGGCGGCGTAGGCCGCTTCCAGGGCTTTCTTGATCTGCCAAACCGCCAGTTCGCGGAAGTCCAGCCGGTCGCTCTTGCGGGTATCCAGGGTCTCCAGGTCGAGGATCTGGGTGGCGATCTCGGTCAGGGCTTGGTCTCGGGTCTGCATGGTGTTGGCCTCCGTTTTGGTGAAGCCAGTAACGCTCTGCCTTGGTTGCTTATCAAGCGAATTAATCATTCAATTTCAAGGTCGTAGCTCGATGCGCCAGTCCCGCCGCATGTCCCTGGTCGAGGCCGCCGCCAACGTGGTGATCGGCTATGGCATAGCGGTCGCCACCCAGGTGGTGGTGTTCCCGCACTTCGGGCTCCACGCTAGCCTGTCAGACAACCTCGCCATTGGCGGTGTGTTCACAGCAGTCTCGATCATTCGGAGCTATACCCTTCGACGGGCATTCGAGGCAATTCGGGAGCGATGAAACTGGGAACGCTTGCCAGGAGGGTTCAAATTTCGTTAATGGCTGCACACCTATGGTAAGGTGAACTCGAATTTGGAGCTTTGATCCTTGGGAACGCAAGCGCTTTACACGATCGGATATGAAGGTGCGGCGCCCGGTGACTTCTGGGAGACGCTGCTTGTTTCCGGCATTAAAACCCTCATCGACGTTCGCGACGTGCCGTTCTCCCGTAAGCCGGGGTTTTCCAAGAAGGCTCTTGGATTGGGCGCCGCTTCCTTTGGCCTCCGGTATGTGCATCTGGCGGGCCTTGGAGATCCAAAAGCTGGTCGCGACGCAGCGAAGGCTGGGAAACACGCCTTGTTCTCGGAAATCTTCGCTGCCCACATGAAGACACCGGAAGCGACAGCCGATCTGGCCGAGGCGGTCGGATTGTCGATTGATTCTCCCTCCTGTCTCCTGTGCTACGAGCGCAATCCAGAGAATTGCCATCGTTCGATTGTGGCGATGCATATGATGGTGTATGAATGTTTCAAATTACACCACCTTGGGGTGCGGCAAGGTCTCGCCCTCAGGTCATCACGTCCTCAAGGGTATCATGGCGCTGGAGATCTCGCCTTCGGGGGAATCTGAAGCAATTGTTCTTATCAAGGCCGCGCCCCAGGTCGGTGTTCGACACGGGGAAACAGTGTGCTGTGCCGCGATAGATCTCTACGGAAATTGGCTCCGGTTGTATCCGGTATCTTTCCGTCATCTTGACGAGGGCAAGAAATTCGGCCGCTGGGATCGCATTCGATTTCGCTGGCGGATGCCGAAGGATGATGGGCGCGCAGAGTCGCGCAGGATCGACCAGAACGCGTTGACGATCACCGGAGAATTGAAGCCGGTAGAACGAGAGCGATTCTTGGCCCGGTCGATCGTCACCAGTCTGGATAAGGAACGAAGCGAGGGCAGGAGCTTGGCATTACTGAAAGCCGAAATCACCGGCTTCCATGTGGAACGCAAATCCGACGACGAGATCAAGGCCCAGAAGGCGAAATTCGAGGCCCTTCATGCTCAGCCCGATCTGTTCAACACCAGACCGCTAATTCCGTATACGCCGGCCCCGTATAAGTTCAAGTATAGCTACCGAACCGACGATGGGCGGCGAGAAGGCACTTGCCAGGATTGGGAGATCGAAGCGACCTTCTTCAAGTGGTCGAACACCTATGGCGAGAGCAAAGCGCTCGAAAATATGCAGACGCGGTTTGGCGAGGAATATCCCCGCAAAGGAATGCTCCTCGCCATGGGTACGCATTCGCTACATCCGGATACGTGGCTGATCAACGGAATTATCCGCCTGGATGAGGTTCAGCAGCTTACCCTGCTGTGATCAACCGACGATCCGATAGACCCGGCCCCTGGCCTCGACCTTTTCGCTGGCGACTTCCAGGCCCAGCTTCTTCTTCAAGGCTCCGGCGATGGCGCCGCGCACCGTGTGGGGCTGCCAGCCGAATTCGGCGGTGATCTCGGCGATGCTGGCCCCTTCGGGCCGTTTCAGCATGGCGATCAGGGCTTCTTGCTTGCTGCCCTGGCGGGTCTTGCGGGCACGGGGGGTGTCCTGGGTGTCGGTAGCGGCCACCTCTTCGGCTTCGCCGGTGGCGGCTTCGGCCTCCGTCACCGGGAGTTCCGGTTGGGCGGCCATGTCCGTCGCCGGTTCTTCTTCCGGGCCTGAGTCCGCGCCCGTGTCGGCCCCCATGCCCAACGCCTCGTAGGCGGCGGGCGCAGCCCGCAGGGTGAGCGGCGTGCCGTCCTCGTCCTCGCGCCAGACGGGGGCGCCGGGTTCGGCGGGGATTTCCTCGGCCAGTTCCTTCTTGATCAGGCTGGTCAGCACCATCTTCACCGCGCCTCCCTTCAAGGCGGCGGTGATGGGCAGCAGGAAGCCGCCTTCGCGGGCGCAAGCGACGGACAGGATGACGGCCTGGGTGTCGGAAAGTTGGGTCATGGGGTGGACCTCCAAGGATGGCGCGGGCCAGTCCCGCCGCCTGTACCACCCCGAGCCCCGCCAGCCTGGAGCCGGTCGGGGCGGAAGGGAAAGCCGCTGATCAGGCGGCGAATTCACCTTCCTGGAAGGCGCTGTCGCTGATGGCCTTCAGCATCTCGGTGTAGTGGACCATGGTCCCGGCGTGGCCCCAATTGATCTCGTCGGACGCCCAGTTGAAGTGGTCGGCGCTCAAAGTCTGCAGCCGGGCCAGCATGGCGTCGAATTCGGCCTTCTTGGYGAGAAAGGCGTCCATGGCCTTGGTGTTGTCAGTGCGCTTCATCGTTTTGTCCTCCGCTGTTCGTGGGGACATTCATCGCTCTGTCGGCCCGATGCATCAACAGATTAAGCGTCTAATTTCATTGCTTATTTCAGCGGAAATCGATCATGGGATTATCCGTCCGCGAATACGCGCGCAGGCGTGGCGTCAGCCATACCGCCGTGCGCAAGGCGGTGCAGACGGGCAGGATTCCCCAGGAAGCCGACGGCACCATCGACCCGGTGAAGGCCGATGCCGCCTGGGATGCCCAAACCGATCCTGGCCGACGGGCTACTTCTGCGCCGAAGCCGGTGGTCGTAGCCCCCGTTACTTCGGCATCTACGCCCCAGCGTGAAACTGCTCCGGCTGTTCCGGTCTCCGCCGCCGCCGGGGCCACCTTCGCCCAGGCCCGCACCGCTCACGAGGTCGCCAAGGCCCAGAAAGCCCGTATCCAGGTTGATCGCCTCAAGGAAGAGGTGGTCGACCGGGCGCGGGCCACCGCCCTGGTGTTCAAGCTGGCGCGGCAGGAACGCGATGCCTGGATCACCTGGCCCGCCCGGGTGGCCGGGCAGATGGCGGCCGAAATCGGCATCGACCCGCATGTGATGCAGACCCTGCTGGAAGCCCATGTCCACGCCCATCTCGACGAACTCGCCGCCATCGAGCCGAACTTCCGATGAGGCGTTCGGGTTTCGGGGGGCGGATGCGGTGTTGCAGGCATGGCAGGAGGGCATGCGCCCCGATCCCCGCCTGACCGTCTCCCAATGGGCCGATCAGCACCGCATGCTGTCGAGCCGGGCCTCGGCGGAACCGGGCCGGTATCGCACCGCCCGCACACCCTATATGCGCGACATCATGGACGCGCTGTCGCCCACCAGTCCGGTGCAGCGGGTGGTGTTTATGAAAGCCGCCCAGGTGGGGGCCACCGAGGCCGGGTGCTGCTTCATCGGCTTCGTCATCCACCATGCGCCGGGGCCGATGCTGTGCGTCCAGCCCACCGTGGAGATGGCGAAGCGGGCGTCGCGCCAGCGCATCGACCCGCTGATCGACGAAAGCCCGGCCATCCGGGAGCGAGTAAAGCCTGCCCGGTCGCGTGACGCCGGCAACACCATGCTGTCCAAGGATTTTCCCGGCGGCACATTGGTGCTGACCGGGGCCAACAGTGCGGTGGGGCTGCGCTCCATGCCGGCCCGTTACCTGTTTCTCGACGAGGTCGATGCCTATCCGGCCTCCGCCGACGAGGAAGGCGATCCGGTCGGGCTGGCCGAGGCCCGCTCGCTGACCTTCGCCCATCGGCGGAAAGCGTTCCTGGCCTCGACGCCGACCATCCGAGGCATGTCCCGCATCGAGCGGGAATACGAGGCCAGCGACCAGCGCCGGTTCTTCGTGCCCTGTCCCCATTGCGGGACCATGCAGTGGCTGAAATTCGAGCGCCTCAAATGGGACAAGGGCCAGCCGGGCAGCGTCCGTTACGTCTGCGAATCCTGCGACCAGGACATCGCCGAGCACCACAAGGGGGCCATGCTGGCGGCAGGCGAATGGCAGGCCACCGCCATTGCCAGTGATCCCGGCACCATCGGCTTTCACATCTCGGCGCTGTATTCGCCGCCGGGCTGGCAGTCGTGGCGCGACATCGCCCGGCTGTGGGAAGCCGCCCAGGGCAATGATGACGCGCTGCGGGTGTTCAAGAACACCGTGCTGGGCGAAACCTGGGTCGAATCTGGTGAAGCGCCCGACTGGCAGCGGCTCTACGACCGCCGCGAGACCTGGGCCAACGGCATCGTGCCGGTAGGCGGGCTGTTCCTGACCGCTGGGGCCGACGTCCAGAAGGACCGCATCGAGATCGATGTCTGGGCCTGGGGCCGAAACCTCGAAAGCTGGCTGATCGACCACATCGTCATCGAGGGCGGGCCGGAACATGCCGAAACCTGGGCGAGCCTGGAAGAAGTGCTGGCGAAGACTTGGGTCCACGCCAACGGCGCCGCCCTGAAGATCGCCCGTCTGGCCATCGACAGCGGCTATGAAGCCTCGGCGGTCTACACCTGGGGCCGCAAAATGGGCGTCGCCAGCGTGTCGCCGGTCAAGGGCGTCGAGGGCTTCAACCGCTCCAGCCCGGTGTCGGGCCCCACCTATGTGGACGCCACCGAGGGCGGCAAAAAAATCCGCCGTGGCGCCCGGCTATGGATCGTGGCGGTCTCCACCTTCAAGTCGGAGACCTACCGCTTCCTGCGGCTCGAGCGCCCCACCGACGAGGAACTGGCCGAAGGTGTCCGTTTCCCTGCCGGAACGGTGCATCTGCCATCGTGGGCCGAGTCCGAGTGGTGCAAGCAGTTCGTCGCCGAGCAGCTGGTGACGGTCAAGAACCGCCGCGGCTTCACCAAGCTGGAATGGCAGAAGCTCAGGGAGCGCAACGAGGCGCTGGATTGCCGGGTCTATGCCCGCGCCGCCGCCTGGATCGTCGGTGCCGACCGCTGGCCCGAAGCCAAGTGGCGGGATCTGGAGGCACAACTGGCCATATCCGATCTGGCCCAAACCGAAGAACCCCAGGCGGGCCAGATCCGCCGCCCCCAGACCCGCCGCTCCCGGCGGGTTTTTCATTCCAGCTATATGGGCTGATCATGACCTTGGACGAACTGAAGGCCGAGCGCGAACGCGTCTTGGCGCGGCGCAACTCGCTGGTGGCCCGCGTCACCGTGGGCGACCGCACCGTCCAGTACGACCTGACCCAGGCCAATCAGGTGCTGGCCGATCTCGACCGCCGTATCGCCCTGGCCGAGGGCAAGGGCCGTCGCCGTCGCATCCTGACCGTGGCCAGCAAGGGGCTGTGACCATGTTGTCGGCCCTGCGCCGCAAGGTGGGCGCCTTCATCGGCGGCTTCGAGGCGGGCATGGCCAACCGCCGTCTCAAGGGCTTCCAGCCCAGCCGCGCCCATCTCAACACCCTGATCGCCGCCGCCGGGTCGGACATCACCGCTCGCGCCCGCCATCTGATCCGCAACAACGGCTATGCCGCCAACGCCATCGAAAGTTGGGCGGGCAATGTGGTCGGCGCCGGGATCAAGCCGTCCTCGCTGATCCAGGACGCCACCTTGAAGGCTGCGGTGCAGAAGCTGTGGCTGACCTGGACCGACGAATCCGACGCCGAGGGGCTGACCGATTTCTACGGCCAGCAGCGCCGGGCGGCGCGGGAGGTGTTCATCGCGGGCGAGGTGTTCTTCCGCTTCCGCCCGCGTCGGCCCGAGGACGGCCTGTCGGTGCCGCTGCAATTGCAGATGCTGCCCTCGGAAATGCTGCCGCTGACCCGGAACCAGACCCTGCCCTCCGGCAATATCATCCGCCAGGGCATCGAGTTCGACCGTATCGGTCGTCGCGTCGCCTATCACTTCCTGCGCCGCCATCCCGGTGACGCCACCGATCCCGGCATGGCGGGTGAAACCGTCCGCGTCCCGGCGTCCGAGATCATCCATGTGATGGACCCGGTGGATGCAGGGCAGTTGCGCGGCGTGTCGCGCTTTGCCCCGGCCATCGTCAAGCTGTTCCTGCTCGACCAGTACGACGACGCCGAACTGGACCGCAAGAAGGTGGCGGCCATGTATGCGCTGTTCGTCACCACGCCGAGTCCCGGCGAGCCATTCGATATCGCCGAGGATGGCGGCACCGGCGACCGGGTGATGGACGTCCAGCCCGGCCAGGTGGTGATGCTGGAGCCGGGCGAGGAGATCCAGACCTCGGCCCCCGCCGACGTGGGCGGCTCCTACGAGGCGTTCCAGTACCGCACCCTGTTGCAGATCGCCGCCGCCCTGGGGGTGCCCTACGCCTACCTGTCCAACGACATGCTGAAGGCCAATTACTCCAACTCGCGCCTCGCCCTGCTGGAATTCCGCCGCCGCATCGACGCCTGGCAGCACGCGGTCATGGTCTACCAGCTTTGCCGCGCCGTCTGGCAGCGCTGGATGGACACCGCCGTGATGGCAGGCGCCTTGACCATCAAGGGCTATGAGCCGAACCGGGCCGGTTTCATCGCCTGTTCCTGGCTGCCGCCGAAATGGGACTGGGTCGATCCGCTCAAAGACGCACGGGCCGAAATCGAGCAGATCGACGCAGGTCTCAAGAGCCGCACCCAGGCTCTGGCCGAGCGCGGCTTCGACGCCGAACAGGTGGATGCCGAAATCGCCGCCGATAAGGCCCGTGAACAGCGGTTGGGGCTGGTTCTCGGCACCACGCCGATACCGTCCGCACCGACACAGTAAGGACCACCATGCACGATCTGCCTCATATCGCGGCCCGTCTGTACGGGACGCCGCTGCTGGTTGCCCGCGCCAAGCTGGACGTGATCCTGGGCGCCCTCGGCCCCCGGCTGGCCGGACAGGCCATACCCTTCGATACTGATGCGGCACCTTCCGCCGAGGTAGCGGTGACGCCCGACGGCATCGCCATCGTGCCGGTGATCGGCACCCTGGTGGCCCGCTCCGGCTATCTCGGCGCCGCCAGCGGCCTGACCGCCTATTCCGATATCGCCGACACCATCGAGGCGGCGGCCACCGATCCCGGCATCCGGGCCATTCTGCTGGATGTGGATTCCTCCGGCGGCGAGGTCGGCGGCCTGTTCGATCTGGTCGACCACATCCAGGCCATCCGCGCCCAGTGCGGCAAGCCGATCTGGGCTTCTGCCCACGAGGCGGCGCTGTCAGCGGCCTACGCCATCGCGTGTGTCGCCGACCGCCTCTATGTCACCCAGACGGGTGAGGTTGGCTCGGTCGGCGTGGTCGCCATCCATGTGGACGAATCCGCTGCCGACGCTCAGGCCGGGCGGGCCTGGAGCTTCATCCATGCCGGGGCGGCGAAGGTCGATCGCAATCCCCATCAACCGCTGTCGGACTCCGCCCGCGCCACGCTCCAGGCCGATGTCGATGCCCTGTACGGAAAATTCACCGCCCTGGTGGCCGAGCGGCGGCGGCTATCGCCTGACGCCGTGCGGGCCACCGAGGCTGCGGTCTATCGCGGCGATCAGGCGGTGGCCGCCGGGCTGGCCGACAAGGTCGGCACGCTCCGCGTCGCCCTCGCCGATCTCGGTGCCACGCTGGCGCGTCCTTCCATTTTCCATCCCATCGCCGCCCGAAAGGAAGTCCCGATGTCCGAACCCCAGGGGGATGTCCCCATCACGGCTGCCGCACCCCAACAGCCGACCACCCAGGCCAATGCGGATCTGGAGCAGCGCCTGCGGGCTGAATATTCCGAGATCAGCGCCATCTCGGCCCAGGCAGCCCGCCTGGGTGTCGCCATCGACACCGCCGAGGCCATGGCCAAGGGTATCCGCCCCGAGGCCCTGCGCCGCACCGTGCTGGATCAGTTGGCGTCGCGCTCCGATGCCGCCGATTTGGTGGCGGCTGCCCCGGCGGGGGCGACGCCCAAGGCCGAAACCGAAAGCCCCATCGTCCGGCGTGCCCGTGACGCTGCCGCCCGTCACGGAGGTTGACCATGCCCGTCCTCACCGCGAAGCCCACCCTGGGTGATCTGCTGAAGTTCGAACTAAACACCAGCTATACCCGCGAGACCGTCACCCTGAAGGCGGGCACGTCCTATCCCCTGGGTTCGGTTCTGGGCCGCATCACCGCCAGTGGCGAATACCGCCTGTCGCCCGCCGCCTTGGTGGCCGGGGACGAAGGTGCGGAAACCGCCATCGCCGTGCTGCTGGAAGCGGTGGACGCCACCGATACCGCCGTCACCGGCCTGATCGCCGCCCGTGGCCCGGTCATTCTGGCCGAAGGTGCCCTGGTATTTGACGCCTCGGTCGACCAGCCCGCCGAACGGGCCGCCAAGGTCAGCCAGCTCGCCGCTCTGGGCCTTGTCGCCCGCACCACCGTCTGAGGTTTTCCATGAACGCCATCATCAACCCGTTCGACGCGGGCGGCTATTCGCTCGCCGAAATGACCCAGGCCATCAACCTGCTGCCCAACCTCTACACCCGGTTGGGGCAGATGGGGCTGTTCCGCTTCGAGGGTGTCACCCAGCGCAGCGTTATCATCGAGCAGGCCGAGGGTGTCCTCAACCTGCTGCCCACCGTGCCGCTGGGTGGTCCGGCCACCGTCGCCAATCGCGATGCCCGGAGCATGCGCTCCTTCACCGTGCCGTGGATTCCCGATGATGATTCCATCACCCCCCAGGACGTCCAGGGCGTGCGCGGTTTCGGCGTCGCCGATGCCGCCGATCCGCTGGCCACCGTGATGGAACGCAAGCTGACCCGCATGCGCTCGAAGCACGCCCAGACCCGCGAGTTCATGGAGGTCAATGCGCTGAAGGGCGTGGTCCGCGACGGTGCCGGGTCCACCCTTTACGACTACTTCTCTGAGTTCGCCCTGAGCCGCCAGCAGGTGGATTTCACCCTGGGCACCGCCACCACCAACGTCCAGGCCAAGATCCGCGAGGTTTTGCGCAAGGTCGAGACGGAACTCAAGGGCGAGACCATGACCAGCGTGCTGGCCCTGGTCAGCCCTGAATTCTTTGACAAGCTGATCGGCCATGCCAAGGTCGAGCAGGCGTACCAATATTTCTCCTCCACCGGTGCCCAGCCGCTCAGGGAAGATGTCCGCCGCCGCTTCCCCTTCGCCGGCATGGTGTTCGAAGAATACAGCGCCACCGTCACCCTCTCCACCGGCCAGACCGAAACCCTGATCCCGGCGGGCGAAGGCATCGCCTTTCCGCTCGGCACCATGGACACCTTCGTCACCTATGGCGCCCCGGCCAATCTGATCGAGACGGTCAACACCCTGGGCGTGCCCATGTACGCCCGCCAGTTGGCCCGCCAGGACGGCAGCGCCATCGACGTCAAGACCGAAGCCTCGATCCTGCCGGTCAACAAGCGTCCGCGTCTGGCCGTCCGCCTGTTCTCGGGGAATTGATGAGCGCCTTCGCCGACGCCTTCGACGACCTGTTCGCCGACCCGAACATGGCGGTCACCGTTACCTACCAGGGCCGGTCCATCCGTGCCCTGGTACGGCGGCCCGACCGCGATATCAAATTCTCCGACATCACCGTGCAGACCAGCACGGCGGTGTTCGAAATTCGGCGGCATGACGTTCCGGCACCCCGGGCCGGGGACATCATCACCCATGACGGCGACAGCTTTGTTGTCCATGGCGAACCCCGCCTGGATGCCGAGCGTCTGATCTGGACCATCAGCGTGAGACCCGCATGAAGCTGGCGGCGGCGATTTCCGGCGATCTGCGCAAGATCATGGCCGAGGAGGTCAAAGCCGCCGAGGATGCCGTCACTGCCGGAATGCGGCAGGCCGCCGACGGTCTGAAGGCCGATCTCCGCCGCCAAGTGACCGAGGCGGGCATGGGCCAGCGCCTCGCCAACACCTGGCGGGCCGAGCTTTATCCCAAGGGCCGGAAAAGCATCAAGGCCGCGGGCTTCGTCTTCAGCAGGGCTCCCACCATCATCCGCGCCTTCGACCAGGGCGCGGTGATCAAATCCAAGCATGGCTTTTTCCTCGCGATCCCCACGCCCGCCGCCGGAACCGGGTCGAGGGCCAAGCGCATGACGCCGGGCCTGTGGGAGCAGATGCACGGGAGCCGGTTGCGCTTCATCTATCGCCGCGGCGCTCCCTCGCTGCTGGTGGCCGAGAACATGCGGGCACGGACCGGCAAACGGGGCGGTTTCGCCAAGGGCAGCGCCTCGGCGCTCCGCTCCGGGCGCGGGCTGGCCACCGTGGTGATGTTCATCCTGGTGCCGCAGGTGAGCTTGAAGAAGCGCCTCGACGTGGACGGAGCTGCCGAGCGGTGGGCTTCGGCGCTGCCGGAGCTGATCGTCAGGAATTGGCGGTGATGGCTGTCAGAACAGTCTCGCATCGAATTGGAAGGGGCGCTGCGATTCGACCTGAATGTGCTGAGCATGGGGATGAAGTGGATTGATCAGGACGTTCCACTCCTCGGGCACGATAACGGACGGCACCCGTAGAATCGCGCTTCTTCCCGAGGCAAGCCACTCGTCGCCAAAGGCCCTGGCGATTTCCATGGCTTGGGGCTGCGCGTCTTCGAATCCCACGTCACCGGCCTCGATCGCGAATAGCCGATAATCCTCGGGCAGAAGATCAAGCGGCAGGTCGAGGTGGACACGAACCTCAAGGACGGCGAGAGCGGCTGATCCGGCGCAATACATGACGGGCCGTCCCGGTGAATTCCAGCGCCCCCCGAACATGCGGGCACCTTCACCGTCCAAGGCGGAATGGGCCTCACGGGCCAGTCGCCACAGACGCATCAGGCCGCGATCCCATGGGCTATGCGGCCCAGAATGGTCTCGACCTCCCGGGCACCTTCTTCGGTGTCGAGCAAATCGAGCGGAATCTCATTGGCCAGCGCGGTGGTGGACCGTCGCAGCCAGCGATGCGCCTTGTCCTGAGTGCCGAAGACCTCCTCGGCGATCGCCATGACGCGGGCGACCCGCATCAGCCGGTCAGATTGATCCGTGGTCAGGGTGCCGATGCGCTCCCGATGGGCCAGTGTCTTGCGCGGCAGTACGACACGATCGGTTTCCGCACGGGACAGCCGCCCCGACTGCATCAAGGCATGCACAGCACTGACCGGTAGTCCGGCCCGAACGGCACGGATCAGATCGAATTGACTGAGAATAGCAGCCCCGATGACTGAGGGACCCCCGACGACATCAATGATAGCGGTTGGTGTGGGCATGGCTGCGCTCCTTGGCGATATGCCCAGTATGTACGTGCAAATTGCCAAATTGCAAGAGCGCGCATTCTCCGCAGAACGTGCGGAGAAACAGCCAACATTCTCCGCATCCAGATCGGATCTCTACCCATGCCCAGCATCCGTGAGCAAATTCTGTCCGCCCTGCTGGCGCGGCTGGAGACCGTACCCGATGCCACGATCAAACGGGAGGCGCCGTTGCCCGAGACGGTGCCTGCCGGGGGACTGATTATCCTGCGCGACGGCGATCCCGGCGACCCGGAAGTGCTGCTATCACCGCTCTCCTATCTCTGGGAACACCAGGCCGAGATCGAAGTCATCCTCCAGCGCGGCCAGGATGACGACAGCGTCGCCCTGGACGCCGTGTTGATGGCGGTAGGGAATGCCCTGGCCACTGACCGTTCCCTCGGTGGTCTGGCCGAATGGCTGGACTGGGGTGCCCCCAAGACATCCGGCCTCGCCATCGACGGTGCTGCCGCCCTGCGCGGCGCCTCGGTGCCTGTCACCATCCATTACGCTAGCGACGATCCGCTGGCCTGACCCTTTCCGATCGGAGTTTCGCTATGGGCAAGACGCGCGCTTACGGCGCCGATTGCATGCTGCTGGCCGCCTTCGAGGCGAGCTACGGCTTGGCACCGGCCGACGGCTATGGACGGCTGTCGTTCAAGGAATCCAGCCTGGGGGCCGAGCGTCCGCTGGGCTACGACCCGCTGCTGGGCCAGGGCCGCGATGCCCAGGACCCGTTCTACGAGGCGATCAAGGACGAGGGCGATATCGGCGTGCCGCTGGATGTGCGGGCGCTCGGCTTCTGGCTGAAAGGCCTGTTCGGGGCGCCCGCCACCGCCGATAACGGTGACGGCAGTTTCGACCATGTTTTCACCTCGGGCGGCACGCTACCCAGCCTGGCACTGGAAATCGGCCACGCTGCGCTGGCGACGCCGAAATTCTTCCGCCATGGCGGTGCCAAGCTGGACAAGCTGGCCTTCGACATGGCCCGGTCAGGCGCGGCCAACGCCAGTATCGGCGTCATCGCCCAGGGAGAGAGCGAAGCTGCCGCCACCATCGATATCACGCCCACCAGCTTCGCCCTGAAACGCTTCAGCCAGGGCAGCGGCACCATCCGTGTCGGCGGCAGCCAACTCGCCAACGTTGTCGGCGGCAAGCTGTCCTTTTCCAACAACCTGGAGCGCGTCGAGACCATCCGCGCCGACGGCCTGATCGACGGCGTGGACGAGACCGAGGCCACCGCCGAAGGCTCGGTGGACATCCGCTTCGGCACCGACACCACCCTGACCGCCGCCATCGCAGCCGAAAGCCCGGTGGCGATGGAATACGGCTTCACCATTCCCGGCTCGGCCTTTGCCCTGACCTTCCATCTGCCCCGTGTCTTTTGCCCCAAGAAGAAGCAGGAGATCAAAGGTCCCGGCGGCATCCAGGCCAGCTACGACTGGCGGGCGGCCCGCGATCCGGTGGCCGGATATCTGCTCCGCGTCACCCTGGTCAACGACGTGGCGGGGTACTGACCATGATTCGACTGTCCCTGCCGAAGGAGCCGTACTGGCTCGACCTGCCCCACGGGGTAAAGGTGTTCGTCCGTCCCCTGACCACGGCGGTGTACGAGGCCTCCCGTGCCCGAGGCTGGCGCATGGCCCGCGCCATCGCCGCCGAGCATGCCGATCTGAAGGCCGCCGGGGCCGACATCACCGGCTTGCCGGATCTGTCCGACGAGGACGCCCTGGCCGGGCTGTCGCAGATGCTGTTCGCCCAAGGGCTGGCCCGGTCGGCCATCACCAAATGGGAAGGCGTGCTGGATGCCGATGATCGGCCAGCCGAAGTCACGGACACCGCCATCGCTGAACTGATGCAGCTTCCCCGAATGGCTGAGTCCTTCGTCGTCCAGTACACCGAAACCCATGAAGCGGTCATCGCCGAGGGAAACGTCTCCAGGCCCGCGCCGAATGGCACTTCGGCGGCGGGCCTGACTACTGCCGAGGCTGTGGCGGAGACTGCGACTGCCCCTATGACCGCAACGCCCCCCTGACCGAATCCGGTTGGCAAGTCTGGGAATTGCTGACCGGGGCCATCGGCGCCATCCGCATCGGTCCCCGTGGCGGCATCACCGGCCTCGACCTTCCGGCCCTGCTGATCCAGGCCGAGGCCATGGGTTACGACCAGCCCCTGCTGGCGAGGCTGCTGCCGTTCGCCGAGCGGGGCATGGTGACGGGGGCGGCGAAGCTGACTGCGGAACCATGATCAGGGCGATTGCCCCGAACCCCATCCGGGAGGTCGCGGACCTCCCGGACCCACCCTGAATTATTGAGAAAAAACTGAAGGTCCGGAAGCTGTGCTTCCGGGCGGGTGCGGGCAGCCGCCCGCTCGCGGAAGCCGAAGGCACGCTCCCCATGGCCACCAAATCCGTCTCCATCCGCCTATCCTTGCAGGACGGCGAAACCGTGCGCCGCGCCCTGCTGCAATTGGGCGAGGATGGGCAGAAGGCCCTGCTGCGCATCGAGACGGCGGCGCAACCGGCGTCGAAGTCGCTGCTGGCCATGAATGCCGTCAGCCAGGATATCCAGGGCGGCATGGCGGGGTTTGCTTCCCGGCTTGGCCCCATCGGCTCGGTGATGATGGCGCTGGGACCGGCGGGGCTGGCGGCGGGCGCGGCCATCGGCTTCTTCGGCAAGGCCATGGTCGAGTCCACCATCAAGGTGGAAAGCCTGGAGGCCCGCCTCAAGGGTCTGGTCGGCGCCGCGGCGCTCACCGAAACCACCAGCTATCTCTATGCCCAGGCTCAGAAGACCGGCACCGCCCTGGAGACGGTGGTCGGGGCCTATTCCCGGCTGGCCGCGTTGCAGAAAGCCGGGATCATCACCACCGGCGAAAGCCGCGCTCTGCTGGAGGGCTTCCAGTCCACCGCCATCGCGCTGGGTGCGTCGTCCGAGCAGTTGGAGCAGTCGCTGTTCGGTCTGGCCCAGGGGCTGTCCTCGGGCACACTGCGGGCCGAGGAGCTCAACCAGATCGTCGAGCCCATGCCGGGCCTGCTCCAGGCTCTCGACCGGGCCGCCGCTCTGCCCTCGGGCGGGTTCCGTCAGATGGTCACCCAGGGCAAGGTCACGGCGGATTTCTTCCGCGACACCCTGATCAAGGCGTTGCGGGGCTTCGACGAAGCCGCCAAGGAAAGCGCCGACACCGCCGAGCGGTCCTTCACCCGCATGGCCAATGCTTGGGCTGCCTTCACCAACGCCCCCTGGCTGCGCAAGGTTCTGTCGGGCGGCGCCAATGCCGGGGCGGCGACGCTGGAATCGCTAACGCCGGGGGAATCCACCGTCAAGTCGCGGCTGGCCGATCTGGATCGGCGCATCGCCGCCCTGGGGGGCGAGCAGGCGCTGGACAAGCCGCTGCCCGCCGGGACCCACAGTGTGGTGGTGATGGCGGTCAGGGAGGAAAACGAGGAACTGCGCCGTCTGCTGGCCGAGCGCCAGGATGTCGCTGCCGATCTCGACGAGATCACCCGCAAGCGGGCGGGCATGGAAGCCCATGCCAAGATGGAACGCGACCGGGTCCGGGCCGAGCAGCGCGAGCCCAGCTATCTGGAGAAGCTGACCGACCTTAAATTCGAGGTGGAATGGCAGGAGAAGCTGAATGCGGCCCGCGCCGCCGGCAACGCCGAGTTCTCCCGCACCAAGGCCCAATACGAGGCGGCCAAGGGCTTTCGCCAGATCGAGAAGGAGTTGTTCCAGCAGGGCGGCGTCTATCGCACCCAGCCCAAGGAACAGGAGATCAAGGATCTGCTGGCCCGCGAGGCTGAAGCCAAGGGATCGGGCGAAATGTCCGCCCAAGCCCAGGCCGAGGTGCTGGGGCTGAATCTCCAGGCCCGTGGCCAGGAGCGTCTGGCCGAAGCCGCCCGCACCGGCGGTCAGGCCCAGCTCGACGCCGCCCGCGATGCCAAGGTGCTGGAGTTCGCCTTCAAGAACAACGGCGCGGCGGTGGCCGAATACGACCGGGCGCTGCGCCGCATCGATGCCGCCAAACTGTTGGAGCAGAAGAACGGCCTGATTCGCACCATGGGGCAGGAAGTCGCCGCCAATGATCGCCTCGTCGATGCCGCCAAAGGATCGGTGGCCGACACCATCCTGGCGGAACGGACCAACTGGCTGGCCGAACAGGCCTCCAAGGGGCTGAGTGATGCCAATGGCGAACTGGCAGCCTCCTACGCCCAGGTGCAGAAATCCCGCGCCAACAGCGAGGCCGCTCGCGCCGTCGCCGATCTGGAACGCGAGATCGACGCCCAGGTGAGGCTGGCCGAGGCGGTGCGCAGTAGTGATCGCAACCGCGTTCGCACAGTCACCATCGACAATGACGTGGCCAAATTCGCCCGCGGCCACAAGCTGGCCGAGGACGATCCCAAGGTGGGAGAGTATCGGGCGGCACGATCGCGCCAATATGCCGAGGCGGTCAAGGACGAGGCCCGCCAGACCACTCTGGCCTACGACGCCACGCAGCGGTTTGCCGAGGAACTGGCCAAGCTCAACGAGCAGCGGGCCAGCGGCACCTTGTCGGAAGAGGCTTACACCCGCCGTTATCGGGAGCTGGAGCAGGATAAGCTGGCCGCCAGCCGTGATTGGCAGGACGGCGCCATCCGGGCAGTGCGGGCCTATGCCGACGAAGCGGCCAATGCTGCCGCCTCTGCCGAACGCGCCATGTCCGGGGCGTTGCGGGCCAGCGAGGATGCCTTCGTCAAATGGGCCATGACCGGCAAGCTGGTCGGGC
>NZ_FXXN01000009.1 GCF_900184795.1 Magnetospirillum sp. 15-1
GGTAGTGGAGTTCCAGCTGGTTGTCGTCCATGGCCTGGCGCAACTGCGCCTCCAACTCCAGGCGGCGCACCGCCAGCTCGTTCATGGAGCGGTCGAAGAAGCGGAAACAGCTCCGTCCCGCCGCCTTGGCCTGGTACATGGCGGTGTCGGCGTTCTTCAGCAGGGCGGCGGCATCCTCGCCGTCCTGGGGAAAGACGGCGATGCCGATGCTGGTGCCCGAATGCACCGCCTTGCCCGCCAGCCGCAGGGGCCGGGCCAGGGTGGCGATGATCTTCTCCGCCACCAGCGCCACTTCGGTGGTGTCGCTGAAGGTGCCCAGCACCACCACGAACTCGTCGCCGCCCAGGCGCGAGACGGTGTCGCTCTTGCGCACCGTCTGGCCGATGCGCCGGGCCACCTCCACCAGCAGCTTGTCGCCCTCGTGGTGGCCCAGGCTGTCGTTGATCACCTTGAAGCGGTCGAGGTCGAGAAACAGCACCGCCACCTGGGACTGGGTCCGGCGCGAGACCTCCAGCGCATGGTCCAGGCGGTCGGCCAGCAGGAAACGGTTGGGCAGGCCGGTCAGGGCGTCGTGATAGGCCTGATGGCGGATCTGGTCGTCCTTGCGCCGCAACTCGGTGACGTCGGAAAACACCGCCACATAGCGGGCCGGCTTGCCGTCCTGGCCGGCCACGGCGCTGATGGTCAGCCATTCCAGATAGGCCTCGCCGTCCTTGCGCCGGTTCCACAGCTCGCCCCGCCACTCGCCCTTGGACTGCAATTCGGCCCACATGACGCGGTAGAAGTTCTGGTCCTGATGGTGGGATTTCAAGATGGCGGGAGTCTTGCCGATCACCTCGCAGCCGGCATAGCCGGTGATTCGGGTAAAGGCGGGATTGACCGACAGGATGGCGCCGTTGATGTCGGTGACGACGATGCCTTCCTGGGTGGAGTCGAATACCCCGGCGGCCAGCCGCATCTGCGCCTCGGCCTGATGGCGTTGGGTGATGTCGCGCCAGGTGCAGTGAATGGACGGCTTACCCTGCAGCAGGATGGCCGACAGGGTGACCTCGGCGGGAAACAGGCTGCCGTCGCGGCGCTTGTGCGTCCACTCGAAGCGGTGCAGCCCGTTGGCCATGGTCAGGCCCATCAGCCGCTCGGCCTTGGTGAACGAGGATTCGCCGTCGGGCTGGACTTCCGGCGACAGTTCGGACGGGTGGACGTTCTTCAGCGAGTCCTCGTCGGGATAGCCCAGGAAGCTCAGCGCCGCCTGATTGCACTCGATGAAGCGGTTGTCCTGGATGATCCAGGTGGGATCGGGCGACATCTTGAACAGATTGCGGAACCGCTCCTCGCTCTCCACCAGATGCCGCTTGGCCGCCACCGCCTCGGAGATATCGCGCAGCACCGCGACGCAGAACCTTTCCCCATCCATCATGAAGGTCGACGCGCCGATCTCCAGGTCGAAGCGGCTGCCGTCGCGCCGCAGGCCCTTGGCGGTGTAGACCGAGGCAACCTCCTCGCCGCTGGTGCGGCGGCGGATGGTCTCGCCGATCCGGGCGCGCTCCTCGGGGGCCAGGGTCTCGATGACCGGCCGGCCCGCCATATCGTCGGCCGAATCATGGCCGAACAGGCGGGCGAAGGCCGGATTGGCGACGATGATCAATCCGTCGCGATGGGCGCAGATGGCGTCGATCGCGGTATCGAACAATCCCTTGATGGTCTGGTTCACATCCATGAAACCGGCCGCCCCCGCCCGCTTTGCATTTCGCCAGTCTAGGGATAATGCCGGGCGGGCGGCCCGTCCAGCCCCATTCGCCGGCATGACTCTTGGAATCCGGGGGCGGCTGATGCCATGATGCCGCCCCCGTTTCCTTGGACACGATGCCCATGCCGCCCCGCGCCAATCCGCTCAAGCTTAATCCGCTGCAGTTGAAGACCCTGGTCCTGTTCCAGGAACTGGCCCGCCACCCCGAGACCTCCACCCGCATGGACAGCGGCGAGGTGTTCCTGTCGGCCCTGCCCCATCCCCACGGCAACCACTTCCACGTGGGCCGCAAGGTGGCGATGAGCAAGGACGCCAGCGGCCTCGGCAATCAGGCGGTGTGGACCGCCCTGGAGCGCAAGGGCCTGATCCGCGCCAGCTTTCCCGTGGCGGTGACCATGACCCCGGCCGGCCTGGATTACGAGACCGGCATCGCCGACCAGATTCTCCACGGCTCGGATCACTGACCGCTCCGCCATGTCCTACACCGTCCGCGAAATCTTCCACACGCTGCAGGGTGAAGGCGTACAGGCGGGCCGCCCGGCGGTGTTCCTGCGCTTCGCCGGCTGCAATCTGTGGAGCGGGCGCGAGGCCGACCGTGCCGCCGCCGCCTGCCGCTTCTGCGACACGGATTTCGTCGGTGGCGACAGGTATGCCGACGCCGGAACCCTGGCCGACGCGGTGCTGGCGGCCGGCGGCGATACCCGCTACGTGGTGGTGACCGGCGGCGAGCCGGGGCTGCAACTGGACACAGCGCTGATCCACGCCCTGCACGCCCGCGGCTTCCGGATCGCCATCGAGACCAACGGCACCGTGGACCTGCCCGCCGGCATCGACTGGGTCTGCGTCAGCCCCAAGGCCGGCACCCGGCTCAAGGTGATCCGGGGCGACGAGTTGAAGCTGGTGTTCCCGCAGGCCGGCGCGGTGCCCGAGGATTTCGAGCATCTGGACTTCGCCCATTTCCTGCTGCAGCCCATGGACGGGCCGGACAGGGACGCCAATACCAGGGCGGCCATCGAGCGATGCTTGACTCGGCCCCGCTGGCGGCTCAGCTTGCAGACCCACAAATTGCTGGGAATTCCCTGATGTCCACCTTCCGCGTCCGCCGCCGCATCGAAATCGACGCCGGCCACCGCATCATGACCCACGGTTCCAAGTGCCGGAACCTGCACGGCCACCGCTACGTGGTCGAGGTGGAGTGCGAAGCCTCCCATCTGCACCCCAGCGGCGAGCAGACCGACATGGTGGTGGATTTCGGCTTCCTCAAGGACGAGATGATGCGGCTGATCGACGCGGCCTGCGATCACGGCTTCATCGCCGCCTCGGCCGATGCCGAATTGCTGGCGCTGTTCGCGCCCGATGGCGCCGGCGAGACCTGGGTACAGGCCATCCGCGACCGGGTAGCCGCCGAAGGCGCCGCATTGACCACCGAGACCCGCATGGGCACCAAGCTCTACGTGGTGCCGTTCCAGCCCACCGCCGAATGCCTGGCCAAGCACTGGTTCGAGGTGCTGGTGGCGCCGGTGCGCAAGCGCTCCGACGCCACCGCCCGTCTGGTGGCGGTGCGAGTGTGGGAAACCCCCAACTGCATGGCCGAGTACGCCCCGGCCTGATGCGGGGCTTGACCCGGCACACCGTCCTCGGCGGCTTTGCTCTCCCGTGCGGGGACACGGAAAAGACGGATAAACCACCAAGACACCAAGGGCACCAAGAGGACTTTCCTTTATCTCATCGTGCTCGGATTTGTTCCGGGCCGCTACACTCAGTCCCCTGCCTCATGGTCCGACCCGGCATTCAGGCGGAACCGCGTGGATGGCCGGACAAGTCCGGCCAAGACGATAAAGATACGGCCTTGTCACATGCTCCGCCCTCTTGGTGCCCTTGGTGTCTTGGTGGTGAAGCAGCCTATCCCCCGGTGCCCGGAAATTTGAACCGATCACCCTCGGATCAAGCCCGAGGGTGAGGAGACGGAAAATCGGCCCGATCAGGCTTGGGCGGATTCTACCCCACCCGGCCGGTCCTGATCACCTCGGCGAACCACTTGTAGCTGTCCTTAGGGATGCGCTTCAGCGTCTCGTAATCCACCCGCACGATGCCGAAGCGCTTGGACAGGCCGTAGGCCCACTCGAAATTGTCCAGCAGCGACCACACGAGGTAGCCCTTGACGTTGCAGCCGTCCTTGACGGCGCGGGCCACCTCGGCCACATGGTCCCGGATGAAGGCGACACGCTCGGCGTCGTGGACCTGCCCGTCGGGGCTGACCACGTCGTCATAGGCGGCGCCGTTCTCGGCGATGAACACCGCCGGATTGCCGTACAACTCCTTGAACTCGCGCAGCAGATCGTAGAGCCCGTCGGGCTGCACCGGCCAGGCCATGGCGGTCCAGCGGTCGCAATGGGCATCGCCCCAGAACACGTCGAAGGGATGGCCCTCCTCGTGCTTCATGGTCATGCGCGAGTAGTAGTTGATGCCCAGCATGTCGATGGGGAACTTGATGGTCTCCAGATCGCCCGGCTTGACGATGTGGGCCATCTTGTCGGCCAGGACGTCGGGGATGGCGCCGCGCATGACGCCGTCCAGTGGCACCCGGTTCCACACCGCGTCCCAGCGGATGGCGGCGGCGCGGTTCTTGGGGTCGTCGTCCTGGGAGCGGCAGGGCTGCAGGTTGATCACCGTGCCCAGCGTGGCGTCGGAATGCTCGGCCCGGATGGCGCGCAAGGCGGTGCCCTGGGCCAGATTCTGGTGGTGCAGCGCCTTCAAGATACCGTCCTCGCCCAGGTGATAGCCCGGCGCGTGCTCGCCGATGCCGTAGCCGATGATGGCCACCACGTTCGGCTCGTTCAGCATGTACCAGTCCTTGACCCGGTCCCCCAGGCGCTTGGTGGCGACGCGGGCGTATTCGGCGAAGGGGCCGACGATCTCGCGGCCCTGCCAGCCGCCCTTATCCTCCAAGGGCTGGGGCAGGTCCCAGTGGTAGAGGCAGGCCATGGGCTTGATGCCGGCTTGCAGGATCTTGTCCACCAGCCGGTCGTAGAAATCGAGACCCTTGGCGTTGATGGCGCCGGTGCCGGCCGGGATGATGCGCGGCCAGGCCAGCGAGAAGCGGTAGGCGGAAAAGCCCGCCGCCTTCATCAGGGCGATATCCTCGGGGTAGCGGTGATAGTGGTCGCAGGCCACCTTGGCGCTGGACCCGTCCATGATCTTGCCGTCGGCGGTGAACTTGTCCCAGATGGTCATGCCGCGCCCGTCGGTATCGTAGGCGCCCTCGATCTGGTAGGCGGCGGTCGACGCCCCCCAGAAGAAATCCTTGGGGAACTGGCGGCCACCCTGGGGGGCGGCATCGGCGGCTTTGGCGATGGTCATGGCGGCGGCTCCGGCTAGGATTTGGCGGCGGGTGAGGTTCATGATCAGGCGGTGGGGCGCTGGTGGAAACCGGTGGGAGGCAGCTCGGACGAGCCTTCGGTCTCCACCCGTGTGACCAGGGCGGCGGGCGGCCCCCGGTGGCAGGCTTCGACCATGTCGCGGACGATGTGGGAGGGGCCGTGGAACAGGGCCTCGACCCTGCCGTCCACCAGATTGCGGACCCAGCCCGACAGCTTGCGGGCATGGGCCTGCTCGACCGCCCAGCCGCGGAACCAGACTCCCTGGACCCGGCCTTCGATCAGGACGCGAACGGTGACCTCGCCTGTCATCTGCGGCACTCCATGGGAATATATAACCACGCCCGCCGCACTCTCGGAAGGGGGGATGCTTGACCGGGCTCAATGTGTCCGAGGGGCCAATGCTGTTTTGGTGGGGCACCCTGCCCACGGAGCACCGCCATGAACGTGATCACCCCCGAATCCCAGGTCGAGATGCTGACCCTGTTGGAAAGCGCCGTCGCCGCCCACGCCAACGTGGTGCAGGTGCGCATCATTGGCGGCGAGGCGGTGATCGAGACCCTGGCGACCGGCAGCGTGGTCGATGCCCGGCCGATTCCCCTGGCCCGCTGCGCCGAACTGCTGTCCGCCGCCTTCCGCCTGTGCGACGAAGCCGACGACTACCAGTACGACACCTCGCGCTCGGCCCGCATGACCGGCCTCAAGGCGGCGCTGCCCAAGGGGCTGACCATGGTGTTCATGCAGTTCTTCCCGGCCCGCGACGGCCAGCGGCACCTGGTGGCGCGGCTGACCTACGACAGCGATACCTGCTGCGGCACCTGCGGCGGCTGAGGGGGCTCTCTCCTAGCCCTTCTTGTGCTCGGGCTTGGGGCCGACCGGCCCGCCCGCGTCCTTCCAGCCCTTGAAGCCGCCCTCCACATGGGCGACCGGGGCAAGGCCCATATCCTGCACCGCCCTGGTGGCCAGCGCCGAGCGCCACGCCGACTGGCAGTAGAAGACGAAGCGCTTGGCCTGGCCGAACACCTCCTTGTAATAGGGGCTGGTGGGGTCGACCCAGAATTCCAGCATGCCGCGCGGCGCGTGGAAGGCGCCGGGGATCATTCCTTCGCGCTCCAGCTCGCGCACGTCGCGGATATCCACGAACACCACGTCGTCCCGGCCGTGCAGTGCGATGGCCTCGGCGGTGGGGATGGTGGTGATCAGGGCATTGGCCTCGTCGATCAACTGCCGATGGGTCTTGATCAGGGTCATGTGCGTTTCCTCATCCAGCGTTTGAGCATTGCCTTCAACTCGGTGCGGCTCTGGAACACCGGCAGCTTGGGAGCGTCGATGCGGGTGGGTTCCACCGCAAGGCCGATTTCCGAGATGTGGTCGTTCCAGTTCATGGCCCGCACGATCAGTTCCACCTCGCCCAGGGTGGCGCGGTCGCCGATGCCGGGCTCGTGCCCCAGCTCGCGCACCAGCCAGTCGGCGGCCGACATCTCGTGATCGGCGGGGTCGACGGGCAGGCCGTAGAGCAGGGCCAGATCCTTCATATGGGCGCCGGGCTCCAGGGCGAAATCGCCGAAGAAGCGCGAATCGGCCTCGGCGGCGGGAGCGGCCGAGGCGAACAGGCGGTCCAGATGGGGCACCCGCTCGGGCCGGGCGAACAGAAAGACGGTGTCGCCGGATTTCAAGCCCTTGGCGGCATGGGCGGAATAGGATTTCCGGTCGCGCACCACCAGGGAGGGCTCGGCCCAGCGCGGCAGGCGGTGGCCGCGCGCCACCAGGGAATCGGCGACGATGCGGTAGGACACCAGTTCATGCCGCGCGCCGGGAATTTCCAGTTCCATGCGCTCGACCGGACCGAGGCGCTTGGGAACGATCTGGCGGAGGAAGCGGGCGACGGCGCCGATGGTCCAGCCCTGCAGGCCGAGGCTGACCAGCACCACCAGGAAGGCGACGATGAAATAGTCGCGGCCATGGGACAGGCCCACCACCAGGGGCACGATGGACAGCAGCACCGACACCGAGCCGCGTAAGCCCACCCAGGCGACGAAGGCCGTCTCGTTGCGGTTGAAGCCGTAGGGCAGCAGGCAGACCCACGCCGCCAGCGGCCGGGCCACGAAGATCAGAACTCCCGCCACCGCCAGCGATTGCCAGGCGAAGGCGGGGAATTCCGCCGGCGTCGCCAGCAGGCCGAGAGTCAGGAACATGACGATCTGGGCCAGCCAGGTCAGCCCGTCCTGGAAGCGACGCATGGTCTCCGGCGCGTTGATGCGCGCATTGCCCGCCACCAGCCCGGCGATGTAGACGGCCAGGAAGCCGCTGCCGTGCAGTTCCTCGGTGGCGGCGAACAGCACCATGGCGAGGCTGAGCGCCGCCAGGGGCTGCAGCCCGCGCTCGAAGCCCATCTTGTTGACCGCCAGCACGATCAGTCCGCCGCCGAACATGCCGGCCACCGCGCCGATGCCGAACTTGGTGACGAAATCCATGCCGATGGAGACCGGCGAGATGGGGCCCTTGGCGACCAGCAGCCCCACCAGCGCCAGGGTCAGGAAGATGGCCATGGGATCGTTGCTGCCCGATTCCACTTCCAGGGTGGCGCGCACGCGGTCGCGCACGTGGATGCCGCCGACACGCAGCAGAAAGAACACGGCGGCCGCGTCGGTCGAACTGAGGATGGCGCCCATCAGCGCCGCCTCAAGCCAGTCGAAGTCCAGCAGGTAATGCACCGGCACCGCCACCACCGCGGTGGTGATCACTACGCCGCCGGTGGCCAGCGCCATGGCCGGCCACAGGGCGGCGCGGAACGCCTTGAGGCTGGTGTGAAAGCCGGAATCGAACAAGATGATCGCCAGCGCGATGCTGCCGATCATGTAGGCGGCGCGGACGTTGTCGAACTTGATGCCGCCCGGCCCGTTCTCGCCCGCCACCAGCCCGACGCACAGGAATACCAGCAGCAGCGGCGCGCCGATGCGAAAGGACAGCAGGCTGGAGAAGATGCTGAGTGCCACCAGCCCCGAGACGATCAGGATCGCGCTGTTCATGGATTCGATCATGGGGCCTAGGATAGGGGGCCGCGCCGTCCCCGACAACCGGCCATCTCGCATGAATCCTTGCGCAATGCTGGACTCGGGCGCCCGCCGCCCCATATAACGCCATCATGAGCGAGACAGCCTGGCCCTTCCTGAAGATGCATGGCCTGGGGAACGACTTCGTCGTCCTCGACGCCCGCGCGCGCGCGCTTGATCTGACCCCGGAACGGGTCCGCGCCATCGCCTCGCGCCGGACCGGGGTGGGGTGCGACCAGCTTGTGGTGATGACGCAAGCCACCGATCCTTGCGCCGACGCCACCATGCTGATCTACAACGCCGACGGTTCCGAGGTGGCGGCCTGCGGCAATGCGTCGCGCTGCGTCGCCTGGCTGCTGATGAAGGAAACCGGCGTCGACAAGGTTGTCTTCCAGACTAAGGCCGGTCTGCTGGACGCCGAATCGCGCGGCCCCCATCTGGTCGCCGTGGACATGGGGCCGGCGCGGCTGGACTGGCGCGAGATTCCCCTGGCCGAGGCGGTGGACACCCTGCATCTGGGCATTTTCGCCGGGCCTTTGTCCGACCCGGTGGCGGTCAGCATGGGCAATCCCCACGCCGTGTTCTTCGTCGATGATGCCGGGGCGGTCGACCTCGCCGCCCTGGGCCATGGCCTGGAACTCCACGCCATGTTCCCCGAGCGCGCCAATGTCGAGGTCGCCCAGGTGCTGACCCCTCCCGATGCCGAAATGGGCCGCATCCGCATGCGGGTGTGGGAGCGGGGTGCCGGCATCACCATGGCCTGCGGCACCGGCGCCTGCGCCACCCTGGTTGCGGCGGCGCGGCGCGGCCTTAGCCCCCGCAAGGCCGAGATCATCCTGGACGGCGGCACGCTGACCATCGAATGGCTGCGGGACGGTCATGTGCTGATGACCGGTCCGGTGGCGGTGGCCTTTTCCGGGATTCTGGATTCCAGCCTGCTTCCATGACCACCACGAAGCCCCCTGAGGTTCTGACCTTCGGCTGCCGGCTCAACGCCTATGAGTCCGAGGTGATGAAGGAGCACGCGCGGGCCACGGAAAGCGGTGTCGAGACGGTGATCGTCAACACCTGCGCCGTCACCGCCGAGGCGGAGCGCCAGGCGCGTCAGGCCATCCGCAAGATAAGGCGCGAGCGTCCCAATGCCCGCATCGTGGTCACCGGCTGTGCCGCCCAGGCAAACCCCGCGACCTTCGACGCCATGCCGGAGATCGACCAGATCCTCGGCAATGCCGAGAAGATGCGGCCCGACATCTTCGCCGCCCCGCCCGCCGAACGCATCGTGGTGGGCGATATCATGGAGGTACGCGAAGTCGCCTCCCATCTGGTTTCCGGCTTCGAGGGGCGCGCCAGGGCCTTCGTCGAGGTACAGCAGGGCTGCGACCACCGCTGCACCTTCTGCATCATCCCCTTCGGGCGCGGCCCCAACCGCTCGGTGCCCATGGGCCGTATCGTCGAGCAGATCAGGGAACTGGTGGCCGGCGGCTACAATGAAGTGGTGCTGACCGGCGTGGACGTCACCGCCTATGGCGCCGATCTGCCGGGCAAGCCCAGCCTGGGGCAACTGGTCCGCCGCCTGCTGGCCGCCGTACCGGAACTGCCGCGACTGCGCCTGTCGTCGCTGGACCCGGTGGAGGTGGACGAGGAATTGCTGGCCGCCATCGCCTCCGAGCAACGCCTGCTGCCCCATTTCCACCTGTCGGTCCAGGCCGGCGACGACACCATCTTAAAGCGCATGAAGCGCCGCCATCTCAGGGGCGACGTCCTCGCCCTGGCCGCCCGCATCCGCGCGCTTCGCCCCGACGCGGTGCTGGGCGCCGACATCATCGCCGGCTTCCCCACCGAGGACGAGGAGATGTTCCGGCACTCCCTCGATCTGGTGGACGAGGCCGGGCTGACCCATCTGCACGTCTTTCCCTTCTCGGCGCGGCCCGGCACGCCGGCGGCCCGCATGCCCAAGGTCAAGGGTGACGTGGTCAAGGAGCGCGCCGCCCGTCTGCGCGCCAAGGGCGTCGCCGCCATGGCCGCCTTCCTGAAGACGCGGGTGGGCGGAATGGAGAGCGTGTTGATCGAGAAAGACGGCACCGGCCACTCCATCCATTACCTGCCGGTACGGGTGACGGGTTGCCATGCCTCGCCGGGAGCGATACTAAACGTGCGCATAACCGGCATCGACGGCGATACATTGGTGGGCGAGGCGATATGAGCATCTTCGGTTTCGGTAAGAAGAAGGACGCGGCTCCCGCCGCCACTCCCGTTCCGGAGCCCGCTCCCACCCCCGCTCCCGCTCCCGCCGAAGAGACCACCTCGTGGTTCGGCCGCCTCAAGTCCGGCCTCGCCAAGTCGTCCTCCAAGCTGACCCAGGGTATCGGCGACCTGTTCACCAAGCGCAAGCTGGATGACGAGGCGCTGGAGGAACTGGAGGAACTGCTGATCACCGCCGATCTGGGCGTTGCCACCGCCGCCCGGGTCACCAAGCATCTGGCCAAGACCCGCTTCGGCCAGGACGTCACCTCCGACGAGATCAAGGCGACCCTGGCCGAGGAAATCACCCGTATCCTCGGCCCCGTCGCCAAGCCTCTGGAGATCGATTCCAGCCGCAAGCCGCATGTGGTGCTGGTGGTCGGCGTCAATGGCTCGGGCAAGACCACCACCATCGGCAAGATGGCCAAGACCTACAAGGATGCCGGCCTGTCCGTGACGCTGGCGGCCGGCGACACCTTTCGTGCGGCGGCCGTGGAGCAGCTCAAGGTCTGGGGCGAGCGCACCAACTGCCCCGTTATCGCGCGTGAAACCGGGGCCGATGCCGCCGGTCTGGCCTATGACGCCGTCGAGCAGTCGCGGGCGCGTGGCGACGACCTGCTGTTCATCGATACCGCCGGGCGGCTGCAGAACAAGGCCGACCTGATGGCCGAACTGGCCAAGTTGGTGCGTTCCATCAAGAAGGTGGACGAGACCGCGCCCCACGACGTGCTGCTGGTCCTCGACGCCACCGTCGGCCAGAACGCCCATTCCCAGGTGGAAATCTTCAAGGACATGGTCGCCGTCTCCGGTCTGGTGCTGACCAAGCTGGACGGCACGGCGCGCGGCGGCGTGCTGGTGGCGCTGGCCGAAAAATTCGGCCTGCCGGTCCACGCCATCGGCGTGGGCGAAAAGGCCGAGGACCTGCGCCCCTTCGAGGCCGATGCCTTCGCGCGGTCGCTGGTGGGGATGGAATAAGCAGCCGTTCCGGCGAATATTCACCACGAAGGCGCAGAGGCACGAAGGAACACGAAGAAGAGAGGAAAACGTCTTCTCTTTACCTTCGTGCCTTCGTGGTTCAATCCACCGTTACAGCAAGACAATCGCTTATAGCAACGACCCCTGCCGTCCGTCCGGCGCCGTCGGCTTGCGATGCGCCTTAGGCGCCGGCGGCGCCATACTGCCCTCGACCCGGACCCCGGCCTTGCCGTCGGCGAACTCCACCGCCAACGCCGTTCCCGGCTTGGCCGCCTCCACCGAGGTGACGGGGGTTCCGTGCTCGTCCCGGACCACGGCGAAGCCGCGCTCCAAGACCTTGCGGTAGGAGAAGCTTTCCAGCAGTTGGCCGGCATGGGCCACCCGCTTGGCCTTTTCGTCGAGCAGGCGCGGCATGGCCTGGATCAGGCGCGCGGCCGACTGCTCCAACTGCAGCCCCCGGCGCTCATTGGCGGCGCGTTCGGTCGCCGTCACCGTCTTCATGGCGTGGTCGAGGCGGGTGGCCAGCGCCGCCAGCCCGTGCCCGGCTTCGGCCAGTTGTTCACGGGGATGACGCAGGCGGGCGGCCAGACGGTCCAGATCGGCCCGGCGGCGCTCCAGCAGCAGACGCGGCGCGTTGTTCAGGCGCTCGGCCCGCTCGTCCAGGCGGCGGGCGCAATCCTCCATCACCCGGCGGGGATGGGGCAGGGCCCGGAAGGTGTGGGAGAGGCGGGTGCGCCGCTCCTCCAGCCCACGCTGCATGGCGCCGATCATGCGGGCGCCCATGTCGGCCACGGTGGCGATCAGTTCGGCCCGCACCGGCACCGCCTTTTCCGCCGCCGCCGTGGGCGTGGGGGCGCGCAGGTCGGCGGCGAAGTCGATCAGGGTGGTGTCGGTCTCGTGCCCCACCGCCGAGATCAGGGGGATTTCCGATTCGGCGGCGGCGCGCACCACGATTTCCTCGTTGAAGGCCATCAGGTCTTCGAGCGAGCCGCCGCCGCGCGCCACGATCAGCACGTCGGGGCGCGGCACGGCGCCACCGATCTCCAGGGCGTTGAAGCCCCTTATGGCGGCGGCCACCTGGGCGCTCGCGCCGTCACCCTGCACCGCCACCGGCCACAGCAGCACACGGCGGGGAAAGCGCTCGGCCAGCCGGTGGAGGATGTCGCGGATGACCGCGCCGGTGGGCGAGGTGATCACGCCGATCACCTCGGGCAGGAAGGGAATGGGCCGCTTCTTCGCCGTATCGAACAGCCCCTCGGCCATCAGGCGCTTCTTGCGGTCCTCCAGCATTTTGAGCAGCGCACCCTGGCCGGCCAGCTCCATGCGCTCGACCACCATCTGGTATTTGGAGCGGCCGGGATAGGTGGTCAGCCGCCCGGTCGCCACCACCTCCATGCCGTCCTCGGGCCCGATGGACAGCTTGGAGGCGGCTCCCCGCCAGCACACGGCGTCCAGCACCGCCTCGGCATCCTTCAAGGCGAAGTAGAGGTGCCCCGACGAATGGCGCTTGAAGCCGGAAATCTCGCCCCTGACGCGGACGAAGGAAAAGGCGTCCTCCACCGTGCGGCGCAGACCGGCCGACAGTTCGGAGACCGAGTATTCCGGGACGTTGGTGGGGGCGGGGCGGGCTTCGTCGTTCATGGGCGGATGGTGGCGCAAGAGCCGGTGATTTGCAAACGCGGACGGAAGTGATAAACGACCCCAGTCATCACTCCGGGAGGCGGACATGAAGGTTCTGGTGGTCGGTTCGGGCGGGCGCGAGCACGCGCTGTGCTGGAAGCTCAAGTCCTCGCCCCTGCTGACCAAGCTGTGGTGCGCGCCGGGCAATGCCGGCATCGCCGATTCCGCCGAATGCGTCGCCATCGGCGCCGAGAAGGTCGACGAGCTGCTGGCCTTCGCCAAGGCCAATGACGTCGATCTGGTGGTGGTTGGCCCCGAGGCGCCGCTGGTCCTCGGTCTCGCCGACAAGTGCCGCGCCGCCGGCATCAAGGTGTTCGGTCCCTCGGCCGCCGCCGCCGAGCTTGAGGGCTCAAAAGGCTTCATGAAGGACGTGGCGGCCAAGGCCGGTATTCCCACCGCCTGGTACGGCCGCTTCACCGACATGGAAAAGGCCAAGTCCTTCATCCGCGAGAAGGGCGCCCCCATCGTGGTCAAGACCGACGGGCTGGCCGCCGGCAAGGGCGTGGTGGTGGCCATGACCCTCGACGAGGCCCTGTCCGCCGTCGACATGATGATGGGCGACAAGGTATTCGGCGATGCCGGCAACGAACTGGTGATCGAGGAGTTCCTCGACGGCGAGGAATGCTCGTTCTTCGCGCTGTGCGACGGCAAGACCGCGCTGCCCCTGGTGGCCGCCCAGGACCACAAGCGGGTGGGCGACGGCGATACCGGCCCCAATACCGGCGGCATGGGCGCCTATTCCCCCGCCCCGGTGGTCACCGATGCCGTCCAGGCGGAAATCATGGAGCGCTCGATCCTGCCCCTGGTCCGCACCATGGCCGAGATGGGCAGGCCCTATACCGGCGTGCTGTTCGCCGGAATCATGGTCACCTCGGCCGGGCCGAAGCTGCTGGAATACAACGTGCGCTTCGGCGATCCCGAATGCCAGGTGCTGATGGCGCGGCTGGACTCCGACCTGCTGCCGGTGCTGGCCGCCGGGGCGGAAGGGCGGCTGGCCGGTCTCGAGCTTAAATGGTCCGACGACGTCGCCCTGGTGGTGGTGATGGCCGCCAAGGGCTATCCCGGAGCCTACGAGAAGAACACGGTGATCGGCGGCCTGGACAAGGCGGCCCAGGTCGAGGGCGTCACCGTGCTGCACGCCGGCACCGCGCTGAAGGATGGCAAGATCGTCGCCACCGGCGGCCGGGTGTTGGGCGTCACCGCCAAGGGCTCGTCAGTGGCCGAGGCGCGCGAGCGCGCCTACAAGGCCGTGGATGCCCTCGACTGGCCGGGCGGTTTCTGCCGCCGCGACATCGCCTGGCGGGCCCTGGCGCGAAATTAGACCCGGGGCAGTCTTGCGCCCGCCCCCTCGGGTGGGTATGATTCCCATCTCCTCGCCATAAGACGAGCCAAGAGACGAGATTGAGAGGGCCGGAAAACCGGCCCCGCCGACAGGGGATTCACGGGAGACTACGCCCATGTCCTGCGACAGAGTCTTTGCGGGGTCGCGCAGCCGATGCTGATCGCGGCCGCCCTTTCCGCCCTTTTGGCCCTCGCCGTGCTCGGCGTGGCGGCCGGCGCGGAAATGTGGCGGCACCGATTGGTCTATCTTTGCTGCATGATTGCCTCGCTGGCCCTGCTGGCCGGCGGCATCGAGCATCTGGGCCAGACGCCCGGCACCGGACCGGCCATCATCCTGCCCATCGGCCTGCCCTGGATGGCCGCCCATTTCCGCCTCGACAACCTGTCGGCCCTGTTCATGGTGGTGGTCAACCTCGCCACCGCCGCCGCCTCGGCCTACGGCATCGGCTATTGCTCGCACCTGCCCGAGCCCCGGCGGGTGACGCCGTTCTTTCCCCTGTTCCTGTTCGGCATGAACGCCGTGCTGATCGCCGACGACGCCTTCATGTTCCTGGTGGCGTGGGAGTTCATGTCCCTGTCGTCCTGGCTTCTGGTGCTGGCCGACCACAAGAACGCCGAGAACCGCCATGCCGCCTTCGTCTATCTGGTGATGGCCTGTTTCGGCACCTTCTGCCTGCTGACCTGTTTCGGTCTGATGGCCGGCGGCGAGGGGGCCTATTCCTTCCCCGCCATGCGCGCCGCCAAGCTGGACGGCGTGGCCGGTTTCCTGGTGGTGCTGCTGGCCCTGCTGGGCGCCGGGTCCAAGGCCGGTCTGGTGCCGCTGCACGCCTGGCTGCCGCTGGCCCATCCAGCGGCGCCCAGCCATGTCTCCGCCCTGATGAGCGGCGTGATGACCAAGGTGGCGCTGTACGGCCTGATCCGCATCCTGTTCGATCTGCACGGCCATGTGCCCTGGGCCTGGGGCGCGGTGATGATGGTGATCGGCGGCATCACCGCCGTGATGGGGGTGCTCTACGCCATCCTGCAGGACGATCTGAAGAAGCTGCTGGCCTATTCCACGGTGGAGAATATCGGCGTGGTGGTGATCGGCCTGGGCCTTGCCATCGCCTTCAAGGGCAGCGGCGAGAAGACCCTGGCCGCCCTGGCCCTGGTGGCGGGTCTCTACCACATCGTCAATCATTCCATCTTCAAGACCCTGTGGTTCCTGTCGGCCGGGGCGGTGATCACCGCCACCGGCGAGCGCGACCTGGGCAAGCTGGGCGGCCTCGCCAAGCGCATGCCATGGAATGGCGTCGCCGCCCTGATCGGCGCCATCGCCATCTCGGCCCTGCCGCCGCTCAACGGTTTCGTTTCGGAATGGCTGATCTTCCAGTCGCTGTTCAAGGGGCCCTCGCTGCCCCACTGGGCCATGAAGTTCGGCGTGCCGGTGGTCGGCGCCATGCTGGCCCTGGCCGCCGCCCTGGCAGCCGCCTGCTTCGTCCGCGCCTACGGCATCGCCTTCCTGGGGCGGCCCCGCTCCAAGGCGGCGGCCGAGGCCCATCAGGTTCCCGCCTCCATGCGCTGGACCGTGGCGCTGCTGGCCGGGCTGTGCGTGGTGCTGGGCGCCATTCCGGTGACCATCACCGACGCTCTGTCCCATGTGGTGACGCCGCTCACCGGCGTGCAGTTCGCCGTCTCGGCCGATCTGGGTTGGCCGTGGCTGTCGCCGGTCAGTTCGACGCGCGGCTCCTATTCCGGCACGGTGCTGGTGATGACCGGGGCGGGGCTGTGCATCATCACCCTGCTGCTGGTGCACGGCTTCGGCACCACCAGGGTGCGCCGTGCCGATGCCTGGGATTGCGGCCACAAGGAAAGCATCCCCCAAAGCCAGTACACCGGCCAAAGCTTCGCCCAGCCGCTGCGCCGGGTGTTCTGCGCCTCCATCTTCGCCGCCAGGGAAAGCGTCGACATGCCCGATCCGGGGGATAACCGCCCGGCGGAACTGAAGGTGCGGGTCATCGATCCCATCTGGGTGGGCCTTTATGCCGGGATCGGCCGGGTGGTGGATTTCATCGCCGATCTGGTCAACCGCATCCAGTACCTGACGGTGCGGCGCTACCTGCTGATGATGTTCGGCACCCTGGTTCTGATGCTGCTGGTCGTCGCGGTGAGGCAAAGCCAATGAGCGCCATCGTCTGGCAATTGCTGCAGATCATCCTGGTGGTGGCGGTCAGCCCGCTGATCACCGGTTGGGTGCGTCTGGTCAAGTCGCGGCTCAACGGGCGTATCGGCGCCTCGGCCTTCCAGCCCTACCGTGACATCTACCGCCTGCTGCAGAAGGAAGCGGTGGTCGCCCATTCCGCCTCGTGGGTGTTCCGTGCCGCTCCCTACGTCACCTTCGGCTCGGTGTGGCTGGCCGCCTGCATCGTGCCGGCCTTCACCACCAACCTGTTCCTGGCCCAGGCCGCCGATCTGATCGCCCTGGTGGCGCTGTTGGGCGTGGCGCGCTTCTGGACGGCCCTGGCCGGCATGGATGTGGGCACCAGCTTCGGCGGGTTGGGCGCTTCGCGCGAGATGATGATCGCTTCGCTGGCCGAGCCGGCCATGCTGATGGTCACCTTCTCGCTGTCGCTGATTTCCGGCACCACGGCGCCGGCCCAGATCATCGCCTTCGTGCTGTCGGGCGGCGTGGGCATTGAGGTGTCGCTGGGGTTGGCCCTGGCCGCCCTGGTGATGGTCGCCATCGCCGAGAACGGCCGTATCCCCATCGACAACCCGGCCACTCACCTGGAACTGACCATGGTGCACGAGGCCATGGTGCTGGAATATTCCGGCCGCCATCTGGCCCTGATGGAGGGCGCCTCCATGGTGCGCCTGACCCTGTTCATGGCGCTGATCGGCGGGCTGTTCGCGCCCTGGGGCATGGCCCAGCCGGGGGGCGACGGGGTGGCGGTGCTGATCGGGCTGGGGGCGTTTCTGGCCAAGTGTTTCGTCCTGGCCACGGCGCTCGGCGTGTTCGAGACCTCCATCGCCAAGATGCGGGTGTTCCGCTACGCCGACTTCTTAGGGGGAGCCCTGCTGCTCGGCCTGCTGGCCACCATCTTTCTCTATGTCTCGGAGGCGGTGTGATGGGAGCGCAAACCTCCTACGACATCGCCCACCTGATCGGCGCCACGGTGCTGATGGCCGGGTTCTCGCTGTTGTACCAGCGCCGGCTGTTCGCGGTGCTCAATACCTTCGCCTTCCAGGCCCTGGCCCTGGCGGCGGCGGCGGCGTGGCAGGCCCACATCCAGCATGCGCCGCACCTCTACGTTACCGCCGGCATCGCGCTGATCTTCAAGGCGATCATCGTGCCCATCGCGCTGCATTGGCTGGTGGAGCAGTTGGGTATCCACAAGAACGTCGAGACCGCCATGTCCATCGGCTGGACCATGATGGCCGGCGTGGCGCTGGTGACCCTTTCCATCCTGCTGGTGCTGCCCGTGACCGCCAACGCGACGGCGCTGACCCGCGAGAGTCTGGCGCTGGCCATGAGCGTGGTGCTGCTGGGCCTGCTGATGATGATCACCCGGCGCAACGCGGTGACCCAGGTGGTGGGCTTCATGGCGCTGGAGAACGGGTTGATCCTCGCCGCCGTCTCGGCCAAGGGCATGCCGCTGGTGGTGGAGATCTCGGTGGCGTTCTCGGTGCTGGTGGCCATGACCCTGTTCGGCATCTTCTTCTTCCGCATCCGCGAGCGTTTCGACACCCTGGAACTGGCCGACCTGGAAACCCACCGGGGGGACCGCCAATGATCGGCGGCTTCACCCTGCTGCCCGGCTTCGACAATCCGCTGCTGTGGATTCTGGGCGTGCCGCTGGGTTCGGCCGGCTTCCTGGCGGTGCTGAAGGACTGGCGGGTGGCGACCTGGGTCAACGTGGCGGCGGCGGTGGTGACCTTCATCTCGTCGCTGCTGCTGATCCATGTGCGGCCCGAGCCGACCCGGCTGCTGTTCATCGACGATTTCAACGTCTATCTGGTGGTGCTGACCGCCTTCGTCGGCCTGACCACCTCCATCTTCTCGGCGGCCTACATCGCGCGCGAAAGCGAGGCGCAGCGCCTGAGTGACCTGCACCTGCGTTTCTACCACTCCATGTACCAGGCCTTCCTGTTCACCATGCTGCTGGCGCTGACCGCCAACAACACCGGCGTGATGTGGGTATCGGTGGAGGCGGCGACGCTGACCACCGTGCTGATGGTCAGCCTGTACCGCACGCGCGAAGCCATCGAGGCGGCGTGGAAATACTTCATCCTGTGCTCGGTGGGCATCGGCCTCGCGCTGTTCGGCACCACCCTGGTCTATCTGGCCGCCCAGCCGGTGATGGGCGATGGTGCCGACGCCATGGCCTGGACCCTGATGATCAAGCAGGCCCACCGGTTCCAGCCCGATCTGCTCAATCTCGCCTTCGTCTTCGTGCTGGTGGGCTATGGCACCAAGGTGGGTCTTGCCCCCCTGCACGCCTGGCTGCCCGACGCCCACGCCGAGGGTCCCACCCCCATCTCGGCGGTGCTGTCGGGCCTGCTGCTCAATGTGGCGCTTTACGCTCTGCTGCGCTTCAAGATGGTCATCGCCGCCAATGGCAGCACGCTGACGCCCGGTCCGCTGCTGGTGGTGATGGGGTTGTCGTCGCTGTTCCTGTCGGCCTTCATGCTGTACCGCAGGGGCGACATCAAGCGGCTGTTCGCCTATTCCTCCATCGAGCACATGGGGGTCATCACCTTCGCCTTCGGCATGGGCGGCGCGGTGGCGAACTTCGCCGGCCTGCTGCACATGACCATGCACTCGCTGACCAAGTCGGCCATCTTCTTCGCCGTCGGCATCATCAGCCAGAATCTGGGAACCAAGCGCATCGCCGCCATCCGGGGGCTGACCAGCTCGCATCCGGTGCTGGGCTGGGGCTTCGTTCTGGCGGTCCTCGCCATCGCCGGCCTGCCCCCCATGGGGGTGTTCATGAGCGAGTTCCTGGTGCTCAGCTCCACCTTCGCCCGCCAGCCGCTGCTGGCCATTCCGCTCGCCATCGGGCTGCTGCTGGCCTTCGGCGCCCTGGTGGCCCGGTTGCAGAGCATGGCCTTCGGCGAGCCGCCGCCCCATTCCCACGCCCACGGCAAGGCCGGGCCGCTGTCCACTGCCCTGGCGCTCACGCCGCTCTGGGTGCACTTGGCTCTGGTGCTGGTGGCCGGTCTCTATCTGCCCCGGGAATTGGTGGCGTGGTTCCAGAACGTGGCGAGGATTCTGGGATGATCGGCGACGTCACCCTGCTGGAATTCCTTTCCCTCGGCCGCCCGGTCGAAGGCCATCGGCCGTGGCCGCGCTTCGTCCTCGACCAGAAGGGCTGGCGTCTGCTGATCGACCGCCTGCGGGTCGCCGAATGGTCGGTGATGGCCGAATGGGCCGAGCGCGAGCATATCCACGTGGCGCTCCGGGACGAATCCGCAGGCGATATCGCCGTGGCGTCCCACCACTGCGCCGACCGCCGCTTCCTGGCGCTGGGCAACGTGCGGCCGGGGGTGATTCGCATCGAGCGGGCCATCCATGACGTCTGGGGTCTGGCCCCGGTGGGGCTCGAGGACAAGCGTCACTGGGTGGATCACGGCCGCTGGCCGGCGCGCATGCCGCTGGCCGCCCAGCCCATGGGGCCGTCGGCCGAGCCCGATGCCTATCCCTTCCTGACGGCGGTGGGCGAGGGGCTGCACCAGATTCCGGTGGGGCCGGTCCATGCCGGGGTGATCGAGCCGGGACATTTCCGCTTCCATTGCCAGGGCGAGGCGGTAGTGCGGCTCGAACAGCGCCTGGGCTATGTGCATAAGGGTATCGAGGGCCTGCTGTCCGGCGCCCCTCTGGACAAGGCGGCGCGTGTCGTCGGACGGGTGTCGGGCGATTCCACCGTGGCCTATGCCCTGGCCTTCGCCCGCGCCGTCGAGGCCGCGACGGGATGCGAGGTTCCCGTCCGCGCCCATTGGCTGCGCGGCGTGATGGCCGAGATGGAGCGGGTGGCCAATCACGTCTTCGATATCGGCGCGGCGTGCAACGATGCCTCCTTCGCCGTGATGCTGTCGCATATGGGCGTGCTGCGCGAAAAGATCCTGCGCGCCAACGACGCTCTGTTCGGCCACCGTCTCAACATGGATCGGGTGGTGCCGGGCGGCGTGTCCCACGACCTCTCCGACGAGGGCTCCGAGGCGCTGAAGCACCTGCTGCACGGCTTCGTCCGCCAGTTCGAGGAGGCCTATCAGCTCTACGAGAACACGCCGTCGCTGTCGGACCGCACGGTGTCCACCGGTATCGTCCAGACCTCGCTGATCCACCGCTTCGGAGCCGGCGGCTTTGTCGGCCGGGCCTCGGGGCGCGGCCACGACGCCCGGCAGGCGCCGGGCTATCCGCCCTACGACAAGCTGGACATGACCGTGCCGGTTCTGACCGAGGGCGACGTCAACGCCCGCATCCTGATCCGCTTCGCCGAGGCGCGGGAATCGCTCCACCTCATCAACCGCATGCTGCACGAGATGCCGGAGGGCGCCATCCGCGTGCCGGTGCCCGAGGTGGCGGGCGAGGGCCTGGGCGTGGCCGAGAGCTTCCGCGGCGAGGTGGTGGTCTGGTTGCGCGTCGGCGCCGACGGGGTGATCGAACGCTGCCACCCCCACGACCCCTCGCGGTTCCAGTGGCCGCTGCTGGAAGCCGCCATCGAGGGCAACATCGTCGCCGACTTCCCGCTGTGCAACAAGTCGTTCAACTGCTCCTATTCCGGCCACGACCTATGATCCCGCCCATCGCCAAGATCCTGGCCCGTCACCTGCTCAAGGGCCCCCATACCATGAAGGACGCGCCGCGCCCCGATCCCGGCGGCGTGGCGGAACTGGCCGAGGCGCTGGAGCAGCGGGCCCGCGCCCGGCTGGGCCGCTCGCTGTCCATCCGCGAGGTGGACGCCGGCTCGTGCAATGGCTGCGAGCTGGAAATTCACGCCGTCAACCAACCCGTCTACGACCTGGAACGCTTTGGTATCCGCTTCGTCGCCAGCCCGCGCCATGCCGACGTGCTGCTGGTCACCGGGCCGGTGACGCGCAACATGGAGGAAGCCCTGCGGCGCACGGTGGAAGCCACCCCAGAGCCGCGCTGGATCGTCGCCATGGGCGATTGCGCCAGGGACGGCGGCTGCTTCGCCGGATCCTATGCGGTGGTGGGCGGTGTCGGCGACGTGGTGCCGGTGGACCTGCATATTCCCGGTTGCCCGCCCAGCCCCCGCCAGATCCTGGCCGGTCTGCTGGCCCTGCTGGATACGGTGGAGGGGAAATAGGGCGTCGGGCGAAAAAGGTCCGCCCGAGGCGGACGTCGCATAACGCACTGTAATTATTAGAGAGAAATGGTGCCGGCGAGAGGACTCGAACCCCCGGCCCGCGCATTACGAAAACGGTAGGCGTGATGCTAACGACCTGTTCTAACGCTGAAAAATACGCCTTTCCAAACTATGCGAATTGAACTGCGAAAACTCAAGGCTTCCGCATTATGCGGATCGTAGCGGGAACGTGATGGCGACAAGACAGAAACTGTGGTGACGTTTTGCGCGGCAAAAATGCGCGGGTTGTTTGGCGTTACCGGGGTGGCGCAACCCTACGGGTGGAGATCGCCGATTTTGGTCAGATGGATGGTTCCTTTGCCGGGAAGATTGACCCGCAGCTCCAAAGTTCCGCCAGCAGCCTCGACGAACCGCCGCAGCGTGGAGAGATAGAGGTCGGCTTGGCGCTCAATCTTATGAACAGAGGGCTGCTTGATGCCGAGCGCATCGGCGATCTGCTCCTGGCTGCGGTCCACGAGGACACGCAGTTCGCGCAGCCCTTCCACGTCCTGGAGCAACTCATCGGCGCGAGCTTCAACCGCTTGGCGGCGGTCCTCGGGCAGTGTCGCCATCACTTCGTCCAGCGTCCGTCCCATGGTCACGTCTCCTTTTCCTCTTTCCGCAGGGCAAGCAGATGACGATCAAATCGACCATCGGCCTTGTCGATCAACGAGCGATAAAACCGCTTCTGCGAGACGCCGCTCTTGTCGCCGGCAACCAGCAATACGGCGGCCCGCTTTGGGTCGAAAGCGAAGGCCACCCGCCATGCGCCATCCCCGGCATCAAAGCGAATCTCCTTCATATTGGCGTGCTTCGATCCGGCCAGCGTATCCACATGAGGCCGCCCAAGCGTCGGGCCGATCTGGGCCAATACCGTAGCGCACGCCAACAGCTCATCCTGCACTTCGACCGGCAGCGCGTCGAACTCCGGCTCAAACTCGTCGTGAAAGCGGACAGTCCATTCCATTAGCAAAATATAGCTGTGAGGCTATGAAAAATCAATAGCCCGTGGGCTATGCTCGCAAAAGGGGCGCAGTGGTTCAGCCCTACAGACCTACAGCCCTACAGACCTACAGACCTACAGACCTACAGACCTACAGACCCGCCGCCTTGCGCAGCGTCTCGTTGACCCGCGATTGCCAACCCTGGCCCCCGGCCCGCAGACGTTCGACAAGGTCTGCGTCCAGCCGCAGGGTGACCGGAACCTTGGGGGTCTCCTTCGGCGGGCGCCCACGCCGTACTACCTTGCCGCCGACGATATAATTCGCACGAGCAAACATCTCGTCGGTCAGCTCGGGGATTTCGTCGTATTCCTCGGGCGAGATGACATGGGCATCGACCTTAGTCAAATCGCTGCTCAAAGCGCGCTTTTTCCCGGTCATTGGCTTTCCTCATCGAAATGACGTGGCGTGCGTTGCCGCGTTGCGTCCAGATCAAGACCACCATGCGCCCGGCGAGATGGCCGACCGCAACGATCCGGGTTTCCCCATAATCGAAGCGATCATCGGTGAACTCGAACACCGGCCCGGCGAACACCTCAGCGGCATCGGCGAAATCCAACCCCCGGCTTTCCAGGGTAGCGTCTCGCTTGGCGGGGCCGAAGGTGATCTTCATGTTGATTATTGTACGTACAGAAAAGTGGCGGCATCAAGATTTTATGTATGTACGAAATATGCCGTAGACGCCCGGCGCGGCCCACCGTGACCTGCCTTGGAAGTTTCATCCGGCCGTAAGTAGAGCCTTGGGCGAAGTTACGCCGTGTGGCGCGGTCTGAGCAATGGGGCCGGGCTCGGAGCCCCGGAGGGGCGGAGAGGCCGGCCCCATTGCTTTGAGTTTGGCAGCGTGGGCCGCCGGTGTCTGGTAGCCCAGGGCCGAGTGCGGCCTGGTCGTGTTGTAGTCGGCGACCCAGGTGGCGATGACGGCGCGGGCCTGGGCCATGCTGGTGAACACCGTTTCGTTGAGCAGTTCGTCGCGCATGCGGCCGTTGAAGCTCTCGACGAATCCGTTCTGCATGGGCCTGCCGGGGGCGATGTAGTGCCATTGCATGCAGTGGTCCTGCGCCCATTTCAGCACGGCGTTGCTGGTCAACTCGGTGCCGTTGTCGGACACGATCATCTCCGGCTTGCCGCACCGGGCCACCAGCGCCGTCAGCTCGCGGAC
>NZ_FXXN01000010.1 GCF_900184795.1 Magnetospirillum sp. 15-1
TGCCAGCTTGATCAGCATGGGCTTGGCGCCCCGCCCTGCTGCCGCTGCCAGGCCTCCAGCACCAGAAGCGCCCAGACCTTCAGGGAATGATCGCGCCGCCCGCTACGCTGGCCGCCGGTGGAGCGCCTGCTGGCCGAACAGCGCAGCGGGCGGCGCGATCATTCCCTGAAGGTCTGGGCGCTTCTGGTGCTGGAGGCCTGGCAGCGGCAGCAGGGCGGGGCGCCAAGCCCATGCTGATCAAGCTGGCACGGGCGGGCGGGCGGGCCCTGGCCGGCGGCAACGCCGCCCAGGCCGCCGCCGGTTTTGCCGCCAACCTGCTGCTGGTGCGCTTTGTTGTGCCCGAAGATTTCGGCCGCTTCCCCGTCATCCTGGCCACCGTCAATCTGGCCCTGGTCATGGCGTCACTGCGGACCAATATCTTGATCATCCGGTATCCCGAAGCCGGATTGGACTCCCGCCGTCTGGCGGTCTATCATAGCATTTCCGTTATCGAAACGATTCTTGTGACGCTGGGCGCCGCCCTGTGGCTGGCCCTCGCCGAGGATGCCGGGCCGCTGGAATTGAGCCTGCTGGCCGCCATCGGGCTGGCCCACTGGCTGAACCTCAACAAGGCGTTCTTTGAGCGCTCCATGGCCTATGGCCGCATCGCCATCTGTGAGACCGCCACCTCCCTGACCGGCCATGCCGTGTCGGTGGTGGCGGTTCTGACCGGCCTGGGCGCCCTGTCTTTGTACCTGCGCGAGATCGTCGCGGCCCTGGTCCAGGCCGCCGCCCTGGGCCGGGCCAGCGCCCTCACCCTCCATCCCCTGGTCTGGCCCAGCGCCGCCGAATGGCGGGGTGTGCTGGCCGAAGCCCGGGGGGCCTGGGCCGATGGCGTGTTGGAGGGAGCCCTCGCCCGGGTCGTCATTCTTTGCACCGCCGCCCTGGGCGGCGAGCGCGCCGCCGGCCTGCTGGCCCAGGCCCAGCGTCTGGCCGGGGTTCGCCATCAAGTGCTGGCGCCCATGGTGACCCGCGTGGCCGGCACCTGGTTCGGCCAGACCACCGATGCCGGGGAAAAGACCGCCGGCCGCCGCCGTCTGCTGGTGATGGTGGCGCTGCCCCTGGCCATCGCCGCCGCCGGGGCAGTGCTGTTCGCCGACCCGGTGGTGCCCTGGCTGTTCTGCGAGAATTGGCGCGCGGCGGCGCCGCTGCTGGCGGCGCTGGGCGGCTTCATACTCTTCAACACCCTGTTCGAGATCGGCCGTTCCTACGCCCTGGCCGGGGGGCTGACCCTACCGCTGATGGCCGGGCGGCTGTGCCAGTATGGCGGGCTGGGCCTGGGCCTCGCCCTGGCGGCCGACCCGGCCATGGGCGCCGCCCTCGGCCTGTCGGTGGCCGCCATCGCCGCCTTCACCCTGACCGAGGCGCTGCTGCGCCGCCGCGAGGAGCGCTGAGATGTACGGCATCGCCGGAGCCATCGGCCTGCGCCCCCTGCGCCCCGAAGCGGTCGCCGCCATGACGGCGCTGCTGGCCCATCGCGGTCCCGACGATCACGGCCTGTGGAGTGCGGCGGACGGGCGCGCCGTGCTGGGCCACCGCCGCCTGTCGGTGATCGACACCAGCAGCGGCGGCCACCAGCCCATGGAAAAGGACGGCCTGGTCATCGTCTTCAACGGCGACATCTATAATTACATCGAGCTGCGGGCCGAGCTGACGGCCCTGGGGGCACGGTTCGACGGCGCCTCGGATCCCGAGGTCATCCTCGAGGCCTGGCGCCATTGGGGCGCCGATTGCCCGGCCCGCTTCAACGGCATGTTCGCCTTCGCCCTGATCGACCTGAAGGCGCGGGTACTGTTCGCCGCCCGCGACCGTTATGGCGAAAAGCCCTTCCTGTTCGCCACCGGCAACGGCTTTTTGGCTTTTGCCTCGGAATACAAGGCCCTGCTGGCCCTGGCTGAACTTTTCGCCGCCTTCGAAAAGCGGCCCCTGGCCCGCTTCCTGATCAATCCCGATGGCGGCCTGGACGATCACCGCGCCACCCTGTTTCCCGCCATCACCCAGTTGCTGCCGGGTGAGCGCATGGTGGTAGGCCTGAACAGCCTGGAGCGGCGCATCGACCGCTATTGGGATTTGCACCCCGACCCCGAAGCCGCCCGCCTGACCCTGACCGAGACGGCGGAGCGGTTCCGCGACCTGCTGACGGATTCCGTGCGGCTGCGCCTTCGGGCCGATGTGCCGGTGGGATCGTGCCTGTCGGGGGGACTGGATTCGTCCGCCATCGTCTGCATCGCCCGCCGCCTGCTGGGAGCGGATGTTCCCTATCACGTCTTCACCGGCCGCTTTCCCGGCACCAAATCCGACGAATGGGAGCACGCCAGACAGGTGCTGGATGCCACCGGCGCCGTCTCCCACGTGGTCGAACCCGATGGCGCCGGCTTCCTGGCCGATCTGGCCGATTTTGCCTGGGCCAACGAGCTCCCCGTGGGCAGCACCAGCCAATACGCCCAGTACCGGGTGTTCCGCCTCGCCCGCGAGGCCGGGGTGACGGTGCTGTTGGACGGCCAGGGCGCCGATGAGCTGCTGGGTGGCTACGAACAGTATTTCCGCCGCTACCTCGCCGGATTGTCCCCCGCCGGGCGACGGGCCGAGGAGCCCATGATCCGCGCCCGCTATCCCCAGGCCCTGGCCGGGCGGCGGGAAAGCCTGGGCCGGGTCCTGCCCCTGGGATTGCGGCGTCTGGCCTCGGACCTGACCGGGCGCGGCTCGGACCTGCGCCTCGGCATCACCCCTGATCTGGTGGCCGGGCTGGAGAGCGGCGGCGACGAGACCGCGTCGCTCAACGAACAATTTGCCCATGACAGCTTCAACGGCCATCTGCCCGTCCTGCTGCGCTATGGCGACCGCAATTCAATGGCCCATTCCCGCGAGGTGCGGCTGCCCTTCTGCGACCACCGGCTGGCGGAATTCGCCCAGGGCCTGCCTGCCACCCACCTGATGGGCGAGGCCCAGACCAAGCGAATCCTGCGCGAAGCCATGCGCGGCATCCTGCCCGAACCCATCCGCACCCGCTGGAACAAGCAGGGCTTCCTGCCGCCCCAGGAGCACTGGTTCGCCGCCGGGCTGGCCCAACACGCGGCCAAGGTCATCCACGATCCCGGCTTCGGCGCCTCGGGCGTGTGGCGGGTCAAGTGGTGGCGGCGCGCCCTGTCCCGCTTCCAGGCGGGCGAGAGCCATCTGGCCTGGGTGCCGTGGCGGCCATTGATGGCCGAGGCCTGGAGAGTGTATTTCCTCGACCGGGTGGCCGCGCTGCCCAAGACCAAACTTCTGGCGGATTGAGCCATGCGCGCCGTCTTCGTCAGTCATCTTCATCCCGAAACGAATCATGTTGGCGCCGTGCGGGTGCGGGAATTCGCCCAGGCCATGGCGCGGCGCGGCCACCGGATCGTGCTGCTGACCCAGAGCCTGACCCCGCGGGACCCCGCCCCCGACCCGGATGGGCTGGCCGCCGCCCTGGACGTGCCATGACTGGAGCCGGCCGTTCCCGCTGGCCTGCCCGCCGTGCCCTTCGCCGCTGCTGCAAGCCCAGCGCGGCGGGCAGGCCTGCCCCGGCCCCTGCGCCTGGCCCTGATCGGCTGGAACTATGGGGTGGAAGGCGGCGTCTTTTCCGACTGGACACGGGCGACGCAGCCTTTGTGGCCGATCCTGGCCGAACATTTCCGTCCCGACGTGGTCTGGGGCACCTTCGGCAACACCGATGCCTGGAAGATCGCCCAGGGCGTGGCGCGGGCCGCCGGCAGCCCCTGGGTGGCCGACATCAAGGATGCCTGGGATATCTTCATTCCCGCCCCGCTGCGGCCCCTGCTGGCCTGGCGGTATGGCGATTGCGCCGGGCTGACCGGCCTGTCCGCCGCCCATCTCGCCCATACCGGCAAGCATTTCAGCCAACCGCGCCAGACGGTGTTCAGCGGCTTTCCCGCCGCCCTGCTGGACCATGCCGACGATTCCGATCAGCCGGCGCGGCGGATAACCGTCACCGGCAGCCTGTATTCCGAGGCCGGCGCCGAGGCCGTGGCGGAGGGGGTGCGCCTGTGGCTGGCCCGGGCCGGGCGGCAAGCCCGAGCCAAGGTGGTGTTCACCTATGCCGGCGGCGACCGCAACCGCATGGAGCGGGCGGCCGGGCGCCTGGACGGGCTGTGCCGCCTGGATATCCGCGGGTTCCTGCCCCTGGCCGAACTGGTTGGGCTGCAGCGCGGCGCTTTTCTCAATCTTTATGCCCGCCACACCGGCAGCGCCGATTCCTTTCACCACAAGCTGCTGGAGCTGATGGCCGTCGGCCGCCCGGTGGCCTGCATCCCCGAGGAGATCCCCGAAGCCCTGGCCCTGGCCGAAGCCGCCGGCGGCCGCCTGTCGTCCTGCGCCGACCCCGCCACCCTGGCCCTGGCCCTCGACCGGGCCTGGGAGGAACGGGACGGGCCGCCCGTCGCCGACCGCGACCGCCTGGCCGGTTTCACCTGGGACGCCCAGGCGGAGCGGCTGGAGGAGATTCTGATGTCGGCCCAGGCCGCCGCCCCCTGCGGGTACCGCCTGATCCCGGTCCTGGCCTCCGTGTGGATCGCCGGTATCATCCTCGCCTATCTGCGCCAGTTCCTGGACATGGCCCCGGCCATCCTGGGGGTGCTGCGATGATGACGGCCTTGCTGGCGGTCACCGCCCTGACCCTGTTCTGCCTGGGCGCCGGCGCGGCGGCCTTGCGCGCCGCCGGGCTGCTGGGGCGCCTGGGCCGGGCCGAGGGCCTGGGCTGGTCCTTCGCCCTGGGCTTCGGCCTGCTGGGCTGGCTGATATTCTGGCTGGCCCTGCTGGGCTGGCTGCAGCCCTGGGCCATCGCCGCCTGCTGCGTCCTGGCCCTACCCGGCCTGTTGGCGTTGCGCGACGGTAAAGCCGAACGTGGGGCGTGGTCGTGGCGGGCCTGGATCGTCCTGGCGGTCCTGGCGCTGATCATGGCTCTGGACGGGCTGGAGGCCCTGGCGCCGCCCGCCGATGCCGACAGCCTGGCCTATCACTTCGCCCTGCCCCGCCGCATCCTGGACGCCGGGCATCTTCTGTTCATCGAGCGCGCCCTGGATTCCGCCTCGCCGCAACTGGTGCAGATGACCTATCTGGCCGCCCTGGCCCTGGGCGGCGAGCAGGCCCTGACCCTGTGGTGCATGGTCAGCGGCTGGGGCATCGGCCTGCTGACCTATGGACTGGCGCGGCGCCATCTGCCCCTGGACTGGTCCCTGGCCCTGGCGGCGGTGGTGCTCAGCCTGCCGGCCATGCTCTATGCCGGCGGCACCGGTCAGGTGGAGCCCCGCACCGCCATGTTCGTGCTGGTGGCGGTGGTGGCCGCCATCGAAGCGCGGACACCCGGCGCCCTTGCCCCCGCCCTGGTCGCCGGTCTGGCCTGCGGCTTCCTGGTGGCCAGCAAGTATACCGGCCTGCTGCCCGCCTTCGTCTGCGGCGTGGCGGTGCTGTCGGGGCGGAACGGCATCCGGGGGGCCCTGGTCTTCGGGGTGGCGCTGCTGCTCATGGGCGGGCAATGGTACGGCTGGAACGCCTGGAATACCGGTGATCCGGTCTTTCCCCTGCTGTACGGCCGAATTGCCTATACGCCCCAAACCGCCTGGAACGGCGCGCAGGCGGCCTATATGGCCGCCAGCCTGTCGCCCATGGAGCTGGGCGTGCCGCGCTCGGCCTTCTGGCTGCTGGCCTATCCCGTCGTCGCCACCCTCCAGGGTCATCCGGTGTTCGAATCCGGCCGCACCGGCTTCGGCCTGCTGGGGCTGCTGCTGCTGCCCCTGGCCGTGGCCGCCGCATGGCGCCGGCGCGAACGGCTGGCCGGCCATCCCCTGACCGCCACCGCCCTGGTGATCCTGGTCACCTATGGATTGTGGTTCTTCCTGGGGCCGTCCCAGCGGGTCCGCCATCTGCTGCCCCTGTTGCCGCCATTGCTGGTGGCGCTGCTGGCGGCGGCGCGGTCGGCGGCCCGGCACTGGCGCTTTGGGGCCAGTCTGTGGCTGGGCATGGCCGTGGTTCTGGCCCTGCAACTGGCGGGAGCGGGGGTGTTTTCCGTCAAATTCGCCCGCTATCTGGCCCAGGGCCGCGACCGCGACGCCTTTCTGGCCGCCAACGTCAATTTCTACGCTCTGGCCCAGTGGCTGAACACCCATATGGGGCCGGACGACAGAGTGCTGCTGCCGGTACGCGAGATCGACTATCTGGTCCGGGTCCCCATGCTGCAGGCCAATCCCTATATCCAGTCCGAGGTGGAGATCCGCCCCGACAGCACCGACCCCCGCCGCTTCCTGGCCCAACTGCGCGCCCACGGCATCACCCGGGTGGTGGCCGGTCCCCAATCCTCGTTCGGCTCGGGGGCGGAGGTGCCCGACCTTTTGTCCTGGCAATTGGTGGAGATGGGCTGCGCCGCGCCGCCCCAGGTGGTGACCACGCCGCCGGCCATCCCGTCGCGGACCCTGAACCTGCGGGGCGGCGAGCCGGCGCAATTCTTCGTCTACCGCCTGATGCCGTGCGGCGGCGGCGCTTTACCCGGACGGTGAAAACGCTGTAAAACTCGCCCACCTTTCATCAGCGGCGAAATCATCGACCATGAAGCAGATCGTTCAGAGCGCGCGAACCGGCCGTCTGGCCATTCGGGACGTCCCCGAACCCCAGGTCCGCGCCGGTCACCTGCTGGTCCAGACCCGGGCGTCGCTGATCTCGGCCGGCACCGAGCGGATGGTGGTGGATTTCGCCCGCAAGAGCCTGGCGGCCAAAGCCAAGGCCCGGCCCGATCTGGTCAAGAAGGTGCTGGACAAGGCCCGGCGCGACGGCATCGTCGCCACCTTCCAGGCGGTGCTGGCCCGCCTGGACGAGCCCATGCCTCTGGGCTATTCCGCCGCCGGTGTCGTCATGGCCGTGGGCAAGGGGCTGGAAGGTCAGTTCCATGTGGGCCAGCGCGTGGCGGTCGCGGGCGCCGGCCTCGCCAATCATGCCGAGCTGAATTCCGTTCCCCGCAATCTGGCCGCCCCCATTCCCGATGGAATCGACGACGAGGAGGCCTGCTTCGGCACCCTGGCCGCCATCGCCATGCACGGCGTGCGCAATCTGTCGCCCCAGCTGGGCGACGTGGTCGCCGTCATCGGCGTCGGTCTGGTCGGCCAGATCGCCAGCCAGCTGCTGGCCCTGGCCGGCTGCCGGGTGCTGGCGCTGGATTACAATGAAGCCCGCCTGGCGCTGGCCAAGAGCCTGGGCGCCGAGCAGGGCCTCAGCCTGGAGAGCGACGGCCTGGACGAGGCAGTGCGCGCCATGACCCGCGGCCTGGGCTGTGACTCGGTGCTGATCGCCGCCGCCACGGATTCGTCGGCGCCGCTGGAAATCGCCGCCCAGATCGCCCGCGACCGGGCCAGGATTTCCCTGGTGGGCAAGACCGGCACCGAATTCCCCTTCGCCGATTTCATGAAGAAGGAATTGTCGGTGGTGGTGTCGCGCTCTTACGGCCCGGGCCGCTACGACGAGGATTTCGAGGGCCGGGGCATGAAGTATCCGCCCGGCTTCGTGCGCTGGACCGAAAGCGAGAATCTGGCCGAATGCGTGCGCCTGATGGGGCCTGGCCTGATCCGGCGCCTGGACATGAAGGCGCTGATCACCCACCGCTTCGACTTCCTGGCGGCCGAGGACGCCTATTCCATGGTGATGGGCAATACCCAGCCCCATCTGGGCGTGGTCCTGACCTATCCCGATGTGCCGATCGCCCCGGTGGCACGGCCCGTCTTCGCGCAGCCCAAGGCGGCGGCGGGGCATTGCACCCTGGGCGTGGTGGGGGCCGGTGCCTTCGCCCGTACGGTGCTGCTGCCCGCGCTGAAGAAAATGCCCGATGTGCGGCTGCACACTTTGGTCACCCAACGGGGTCTCAACGCCGAACACGGCCAGCAGAGCTACGGCTTCAGTCATTGCGCCACCGATGCCGAACTGGTGTTCGCCAACCCAGAGATCAACGCCGTACTGATCGCCACCCGGCACGCCAACCATGCCGAGATGGTGTCACGCGCACTGGCTGCCGGAAAGTGTGTCTTCGTCGAGAAGCCGCTGGCGGTGGACCGCGCCCAGCTGGCCCAGGTGATCACCGCCCGCCAAGGCTCGGCCGGCTTCTTCACCGTCGGTTTCAACCGCCGCTTCGCCCCCATGAGCGAATCACTGCGCCGCCATTTCGCCGGCACCGCCGGCCCGCGTGTCGCCACGCTGCGCGTCAACGCCGGAGCCATGCCCGCCGAATCCTGGGTCAACGCCGCCGAGGAAGGCGGAGGGCGCATGGTGGGCGAAATGTGCCACTTCATCGACTTGGCCCGCTCCTATGTGGGCCAGCCCATCACCAAGGTGCGGGCCGAATGCGCCACCCCGGCGGCAGGAGCCGCCGACGATCTGGCGGTGACGCTGCACTTCGCCGACGGCTCGCTGGCCAACATCGTCTACACCGCCCTGGGCGACACCGCCTATTCCAAGGAACGGTTCGAGGTCTTCGCCGGCGGCAAGGTGGCGACCATCGACAACTTCCTCAGCCTGGGTCTGGTGTCGGGCGGAACCATCAAGACGGAAAAGGCCCGCGCCGGCCAGGACAAGGGCCATGCCGCCGAGCTACGCGCCTTCGCCCAGGCCGTGACCAAGGGCGGCCCCGCTCCCATCGAAGAGGCCGAGCTGATCGAAACCGCCGAGGCGACCATCGCGGTCGCCGAATCCCTGCGCCTCGGCGAGACGGTGGCCATCGGCGGCGACTGAGGCCCTTCGGCCGCCGTTGATGAACACCCCTCCCGAGCGATGGAAGACGTTGTCAGTCCCTGTGGGACTGAAGCAACACTTCCGTCGATGATCCGGTAACGACGACCGGATCCCATGAAACCTTACGCACTTTATTGCGCAGCCTGGCCACAGGACGTTCAACCAATAGGTTAAGCGCCATCCCGACCGCGATGGATACGGCCAATGTAACGGCGAATTTCGAGCCATCGGACAATCCGGTCACGGTGACCATGTCGATGACCGGCATGTGACAGAGATAGATGGCATAGGTGTAGTCACCCAGTCGCCGGTCGAGCCGCACAAATTTGGGAGAAACCTCCCTGACGGTCGCCAAAATACCGAACAGTGCCAGCGATATGACAAAGACCACGAACGACGGAAGCGCACTGGCCCCGCCTCCTTGATAGCTCCAGAACGAAAAGAACATTGCGCCCAGTGATGGAACCATGATCCACCATAACTGGTTCCTGCCCTTGGCAAGAATAAAATAACCGGTAACTCCGCAAATGAAGTACGGAGAGAATCTGAGTATCGAATACCAGCGATAATACTGAGCCGTTAATTCAATAGAAACTGATACGGAAATTAAACATATGGCCAATAACACCATTATTATATAGCGAATATTTGCCTTTTGTTTGACGAGAAAAAATGCTCCATAAAGTATATAGAATATAAGCTCAGTTACCACTGCCCATGCGATGGATATATATAGCAAGCCATTAAATTTATGAAAATATGATGCAATAATTGTTATATTTGCAATGATCGAGACTGTATCGATTCGCAGTGGTCGATCCAAAATAAATCCTACTAATACAGCCATTATAGCAGCACACCAATATCCAGGATATATTTTTAAGAATCTATTGGCTGCATATCTAAATATGGATTTTTTATAAAAAATATCAATTGCTTCGGCAATCACAAAGCCGGATAAGACAAAGAAGCTCAGAACTCCAATGTTTCCCAATAAAAATGGTGAGATAGACTGACACCAAGCGGAGGCATGGCTCATGACAACGAAAATTGCTAAAATAAACCTATATGTCCCAAATACTTTATATGATTGATTTACATTATTTTGCACATCATTATGTGAGTGTGTATATTTATCATGATGTTCTGAATTTTTATTATCTATAGACTTCATCTTAATCTTCCGTATTTTATATAGACGTATGTCTACATCCCATACATTCTACTAATGGGACTCTAAGGCACTGGGTAATATGTGTCAACTCGACCAAATCGGACCTCGATCGAAGCCTTCCTTCAGTCAATAGGATGTGCAATCGACTCGGCTAAATCAGTTGCACTGCGGCGGGACGGCGGATAGAACACCACCATCCCTCATCGCCGGAACCGGTTCATGGTCAAGGTCAGCGTCATCATCCCCGCCTACAACGAGGAGAAGACCATCGCGTCCGTCCTCGAAAGCGTACGGGCCCAGACCATCCCGGACATCGAGTTGGAAGTGGTCGTGGTCAATGACGGCTCCCGGGACCGGACCCGCGAAATTCTCGATTCCCGCCCGGAGCTCTACGACAAGGTCATTCATCAGGCCAACGGTGGCAAGGGTGCCGCGGTGACTGCCGCCCTGGGGGTCGCGACCGGCGATTACGTGCTGTTCCAGGACGCCGACCTGGAATACGACCCTGCCGACTATGCCCAAATCTTTCTGCCAATTCTGAAATTAGAAGCCGATGTGGTCATGGGTTCGCGCTTCATCGCCCCCAAATGCACTCGTGTCTATTATTTCTGGCACAAGATCGGTAACTGGGCGATCACGTTCCTCTTCAACATCCTGAACAACACCACGTTCAGCGATATCTATTCGTGCTATCTGTGCTATCGCCGCTCGCTGGTGAATGGCGCCGCGCTGAGGACCCGGGGCTGGGAGCAGCACGCCGAGATCCTGTCCAAGGCGGTGGCGGCCAGCACCGTCTACTACGAAGTGCCGGTCAGCTATCACGGTCGCACCTATGCCGAGGGTAAGAAGATCAAAGCCCACCATATCTTCGCCGTGTTCGCGACCATCATCCGCGAACGCTTCGTTCGCTGAAAATAAGGCAGGTTCCATGTCCCACGACCACGACCATTACCACGACATCGAACCGGTGACCGAGGAAGAGAAACTCACCTGGCCACCCTTCGATAAGGTGGTGAAGCTGGAAAAGGCCTTCACCGACGCGCGCGGCACCATCCAGCCACTGGTGGACCGGCTGATGAAGTCCGCGGTACTGATCGAATCCAAGGCCGGGTCCTTGCGCGCCAATCACTACCACAAGACCGACTGGCATTATTGTTACGTGGTTTCGGGCTCCATCGAGTACTGGCATCGCCCCACCGGCAGCACCGAGCCGCCGACCCTGATGCTGGTCAAGGCCGGCGAGATGATGTTCACGCCGCCCATGGTCGATCACGGCATGGTGTTTCCCGAGGATTGCACCTTCCTGACCCTGTCGCGCAATTCCCGCGACCAGGCCGCCTACGAGGCCGACGTGGTCCGCATCGAATTGCTGGCCGCCGAGGGGTTGACCTCGTGGACGCCGGAAGAGAAGTAAGCCCATGAGTGCCCAGCACCATCGCCGCGAGACCTGCCGCCTGTGCGGCGGCACCCATCTGTCCATGGTGCTGTCCCTGGCGCCCACGCCGCCGGCCAACGCCTTCGTGCCGGCCGAGGAGCTGGGCAAAACCCAGGAGCGCTTCCCGCTGGACCTGTTCTTCTGCGAGGATTGCGCCCATGTCCAGCTGCTGGACGTGGTCGATCCCCGCGTGCTGTTCGAGCATTACGTCTATGTCTCGGGCACCTCGCCGGTCTTCGTGAAGCACTTCGAATCCTATGCCGCCTTCGTGATGGAGCGCTTCAAGCCCATCCCCGGCGGCCTGGTTCTGGACATCGGCTCCAATGACGGCACCTTGCTGTCCTTCTTTCAGAAGGCCGGCATGAAAGTGCTGGGCATCGATCCCGCCCAGGAAATCGCCGCCGAGGCCAGCGCCAGGGGCATCCCCACCATCTGCGGCTTCTTCGGCCCCGACACGGCGGGCGAGATCGCCGCCGGTCACGGCAAGGCCGAGGTCATCACCGCCAACAACGTCTTCGCCCATATCGACAACCTATCGGGCGTGGTGGACGGCGTGCGCAATCTGCTGGCACCCTCGGGCGTGTTCGTGTTCGAGGTGTCCTATCTGGTCGACGTGTTCGAAAACACGCTGTTCGACACCATCTACCACGAGCACCTGGATTATCACTCGGTCAAGCCGCTGGGCGCCTTCTTCGCCGCCAAGGGCATGGAGCTGGTGGAAGCCATCCGGGTCGACTCCCACGGCGGCTCCCTGCGCGGCATCGCCCAGCTGAAGGGCGGGCCGCACGCGGTCGGCGCCTCGGTAACCCGGGCGGTGGCGGAGGAAGAGCGCCTCGGCCTGGACAAGGCCTCCACCTTCCGCAAGTTCGCCGCCGACATCGACGCCCTGGGCGCCGAGCTGAACGCCCTGCTGAAGCGCCTCAAGGCCGAGGGCAAGCGCATCGCCGGTTTCGGCGCGCCGGCCAAGGCCACCACCTTGATGTACCATTTCGGCATCGGTCCCGAGCTGGTGGACTTCATCATCGACGACAGCCCCCTGAAGCAGGGCCTGTTCACGCCCGGCATGCATGTGCCGGTGCTGTCGTCGGCGGTCATCGCGGAGAGGAAGCCGGATTATCTGGTGATCCTGGCGTGGAACTTCGCCCGGCCGATCATCGAGAAGAACGCCGCCTTCACCAAGGCCGGCGGAAAATTCATCATCCCCATTCCCAAGGTCGAGGTCGTGTGATGGCCGAGTTTCTGCTGCAATCCGATATCAAAGAGATCTGCGAGCGCCTGGGCGACACCGCCCACGACTTCACCGGCAAGACCGTGCTCCTGACCGGCGGCCGAGGCTTTCTCGGCCGCTATTTCATGGAGATCTTCGCCTACCTCAACAAGAACGTGCTGAAGAAGCCGGTCAAGCTGGTCGCGGCGGACAACCTGATCACGGCGGGCAAGGAAGGCTCGGTGATCACCGAGTATCCCCATACCGAATTCATCCAGCACGACGTCATCCAGCCGCTGAAGTGGAAGGGTGGCCTCGACTACGTCATCCACGCCGCCGGCATCGCCAGCCCGTTCTATTACCGCGCCCATCCCCTGGCCACCCTCGAGGTCGCCATCACCGGCACCAGGCGGTCATGCTGGAACTGGCCCAGGAGCATGGCGCCCGCTTCACCTTCTTCTCGTCCTCGGAAATCTACGGCGACCCCGACGCCAAGCACGTTCCCACCCCGGAAAGCTATCGCGGCCACGTGTCGTGCCAGGGACCGCGCGCCTGCTACGACGAGTCCAAGCGGGTGGGCGAGACTCTGTGCTACATCTTCCACGGTGAGCACGGCACGGCGACCAACACCATCCGCCCGTTCAACGTCTTCGGCCCCGGCATGCAGGAGACCGATTACCGCGTGCTGCCCAACTTCGCCAACCGGATCAAGGGCGGGCATCCGCTCAACGTCTACGGCTCGGGCAACCAGACCCGCACCTTCTGCTACATCACCGACGCCATGGTCGGCTTCCTGCTGGTGATCCTGCGCGGCGTGCCGGGCGAGGCCTACAACATCGGCAATCCCAAGCCGGAAATTTCCATGGTCGACCTGGTCAACCGGATTTCGGACGTGCTCGGCAAGCCGGTGGCGCACAACGTCATCGAATACCCGGATTCCTATCCCGCCGACGAGCCCAACCGGCGCTGCCCGGATATCCGCAAGGCCAAGCTGCAGCTCAAGTTCGAGCCCAGTGTGGAGCTCAACGAGGGTCTGCGCCGCTTCCTCACCTGGGCGGACGGCGTCTATACGGGCGAACAGTAATGGAAGCCCTGTCCTGAACGGTGATCGCAGACAAGCGCATGGAGTCTGCGTCATCGTTCAGGGCAGGGTTCTTCTTTTTGGGGTACTGCGAGCATAGCCGTGCTATTAGGTCGGCGCCGGAACGCCCTACCTCCTTGGAACCATCGTGAGCAATCCCAGTTCGCCCATTCCCCACTATGAAGGCCGGGATCTGGAAATCCTTGCCGACGCCCCCCGCTATCAATCCTGGATCGTCGACCAGTTTCGGCCATATCTCGGTGGGCATGTGGTCGAGTACGGTGCGGGGTTCGGCTCCATTTCGATCCTGCTCGCCCCCAATTGCCGCCGCCTCGATCTGGTGGAGCCATCGGAGCCGCTGATCCCTCCCCTGACCCGTCGAGTGGCCAGTCTGGAGCATGTTTCGGTATTGCGCTCCAGCCTGGAATCCCATGTGGCCGAGCTTGCCGACAATAGTCTGGACGGCGTCGTCCTGGTCAACGTCCTGGAACACGTGGAAGATGACATCGCGGCTCTGCGCCAGTTGGCCCGCGTCATCAAGCCGGGTGGGCATCTGATGCTCTACGTTCCGGCCTTGTCCTGGCTTATGAGCGAACTGGATCGGATGCACGGGCATCACCGCCGCTATTCACGGCAGGATCTGCGTTCGCGCGTCTCCGCGGCAGGTCTTAGGGTGCTCCGTGATGGGTATATGGATCTGGTGGGCGTGGTGCCCTGGTGGCTGATCAACGTGGTGGGCGGAAGCACGGCCTTCAGCCCCCGCATGATCAAGCTGTATGACCGGCTGTTCGTGCCCGCGACCAAGATCATCGAGCGCCTTGTGGGAGCTCCCATCGGCAAGAATCTGATTCTGGTGGCGCACAAGCCTCTGGCGCCGAGCGAATCCTGAGGCTCGCGGGCGGAAGGTCGCTGATCGTCGTGATAGTCGACGCCCAGGCGAAAAGCCCGGCCATCCTTGACACAAACCGGCGTTGATTTTACACACCGGTGCAGGCCGGAGAGCGGGAGGATTGGGATGACGCAGGCGGGTAAGGCTGACGCAGGGCCGGCGATTGTCCCGGTCATCCTGTCGGGCGGCGCCGGAACGCGGCTGTGGCCGCTGTCGCGTGAGAAGTTTCCCAAGCAATTGCAGAATCTGACCTCGGAGCTCTCGCTGCTTCAGGAGACGGCGTTGCGGGCCCAGGCCGTGCCCGGTACCGGCGCTCCCATCATCGTCTGCAACCAGGAGCACCGCTTCATCGTCGCCGAACAAATGCGCGAGATCGGTATCGAGCCGCGCGCCATCGTCGTCGAGCCTCTGGGGCGCAATACCGCCGCCGCCGCCGCCGTCGCCGCCCTGGTGCTGGAGGCCGAACCCGACGCGCTGCTGCTGGTGATGCCTTCCGATCATACCGTGCGCAAGCCCGAAGGCTTCGTCGGCGCGGTGCGCATCGCCGTGCCCCTGGCCCGGGCCGGTCATCTGGTCACCTTCGGCATCGTTCCCGATTCGCCCGCTACCGGCTATGGCTACATCCATCGCGGTGCGTCCATCGCCGGCCACGACGGCGCCCATATGGTCGACCGCTTCGTCGAGAAACCCGATCTGGCCACCGCTCAGGCCTTCCTGGCCACCGGCGCCTATAGCTGGAACAGCGGCATCTTCATGTTCTCGTCGGCCGCCATCCTGGCCGAGATGGGCCGCCTGCGCCCCGATATCCTGGACGGCAGCCGCGCCGCCCTGGCCCAAGGCGCCACCGATCTGTTCTTCTTCCGCCTGGACGAGGCCGCCTTCGCCGCCGTCCCCTCGCTCTCCATTGATTATGCCGTGATGGAGCACACCGCCAAGGCCGCGGTGGTGCCCGCGGAGATGGGCTGGTCCGACCTGGGGTCGTGGTCGGCCCTGTGGGCGGAACTGGAGCAGGACGCCGACGGCAACGTCATCCGTGGCGACGCCTTCGCCCACGATTCCAAGGGCTGCCTGCTGCGCAGCGACGGCCCGCTGGTGGCCGCCCTGGGGCTGGAGGACATGATCGTCGTCGCCACCGGCGACGTGGTCATGGTCGCCGACAAGAGCCGTGACCAGGAGGTCAAGGCCCTGGTCGACGACCTCAAGGCCAGGGGCCGCGACGAAGCCGTCCAGCCGGCCCGGGTCTACCGCCCCTGGGGCTGGTTCGAAACCATCGACGAAGGTCCCCGCTTCCGCTGCAAGCACATCCTGGTCAAGCCGGATTCCAAGCTGTCGCTGCAAAAGCACTGGCACCGCTCCGAGCACTGGATCGTCGTCACCGGGACCGCCCTGGTCACCTGCGGCGACAAGACCTTCCTGCTGCGCGAGAACGAATCCACCTTCATCCCCAGCGGCACGCCCCACCGCCTGGAAAATCCCGGCAAGATTCCGCTCCGGATGATCGAGGTGCAGTCGGGCGAGTATGTGGGTGAGGACGATATCGTCCGCTTCGAGGACGATTACGGCCGAACGGCTTGACCCCCGCCGGCCTTGGGCACGCAGTCAAAGCCGCCGCCGTGATTGCGCAGCAGAAAATAGCCGGTAAGGTCGACAAGGCAGGCCGGGTCGGCCACCAGCGGCCACAGGACATCGGCACCGACGAACAGATGGCGCTGATCCTCTGCTGACCCGGCACCGGTCCAGACCGTGGTGGCCTGTGCACCCCAGCTGAACCCCTCCATCAAACGATAGCGCCAATGCCCCGGCGGGCTCGCCTTCAAGCCGGCCTGACGGGCGATGATCCACTCGAAGCCCTGCTGGCCCTGGGTGAAGAGGTAGACGCGGGGCGGCTGGGCCGCCAGACCGGCCAGGTGCCGGGCCAGGGAATCCGCCTCGGTGGTGACCTGCGCCACCAGGGCCGCCGCCGCCGGACTCTCGCTGCCTCGGAATTGGGCATTGTCCAGGCTGGCCCCCACGGCGCGGACCTGCTGTAGCACCAGCACTGCCACGGCCAGCGCAAGCAGCCGGGGCCACAGCTTCCCCCGTTTGGCCAGCGCCGCCAGCACGGCCTCGGCCAGCAGCACCGTTCCAACCACATGCACCACGCGCAGGCCAACCCGGCTATAGCGGGGCAACGACGCCAGCTGCTCGCGCTCGTAGGCGGTGAAGCAGAAGGCGTAATACCAGCCTGCGCTGATTGAAACTCACGTGGGGGATTCCCAAGATCGCCCGGATATGATTCACCATGGCAAACAGTGGGAGGTTTGCCATGGGTGCCCCGATACCGCTTCGTCCGGACTTTGATGGTTCTGTTCTTCGCCGTCTTGCCCGCGCCTCGGATGATGCCGATCAGACGCGTCGTCTGTTGGCGCTGGCGTCGATCTATGACGGCGGCAGTCGGAGCGGCGCGGCGAAGCTGGGCGGGGTCGGGCTCCAGGTGGTTCGGGATTGGGTGGTGCACTTCAATTCGGACGGACCTGCGGGCCTGATCGACCGCAAGGCTCCCGGCCAGGTGTCGAAGCTGAATGCTGAGCAACGCCAGTCCTTGGTTGACAAGGTGGAGCGCGGCCCGATCCCGGCGGTCGATGGGGTCGTCCGTTGGCGCCTCAAGGATCCGGCCCTGTGGCTCTTCGAGGATTTCGGCATCTCGCTGGACGAGACGACGGTGGGGCGAGAATTGAAGGCGATGGGCTTCCGCAAGCTGTCGGCGCGGCCTCGCCATCATGCCCAGAACGGCGATGCCGTTGAGGATTTTAAAAAAGTTTCCCCACCGAGCTGGCGGCGATCCGGGCCAAGCTGCCGCCAGGAACCGACATAGAGGTCTGGTGGCAGGACGAGGCCCGGGTCGGGCAAAAGAACAAGATCACCCGCCGCTGGGCCAAGCGGGGGACGCGCCCTTCGGCGCCCCATGACCAGCGCACCCAGTCCGCCTACATCTTCGGCGCCATCTGCCCCGAGCGCGGTGTCGGCGCCGCCCTCGTCCTGCCGCGCTGCGACACCCTCGCCATGCAGTGGCACCTGGACGAGATCGCATCCCAAGTGAGGCCGGGCGCCCACGCCGTCCTCATGCTCGATCAGGCGGGATGGCACACCGCCGACAAGCTGGCCGTGCCGGACAACATCACCATCCTGCCCTTGCCGCCCCGCTCGCCGGAACTCAATCCGGTCGAAAACATCTGGCAGTTCATCCGCCAGAACTGGCTCTCCAACCGTGTCTTCGAATCCTACGACCAGATCATCGCCTTGTGCTGCCATGCATGGAACAGGCTCATCGACCAGCCATGGAAAATCATCTCCATCGGCCGTCGCCAGTGGGCGCATAGGTTTTGATCAATGCAGGTTGGTATAAGTCACCAGCAAGCCGGCAGCATAGGCGGCCAGCCAGGCCACCAGCACCGCCACGGCCGGACGGGCGACGCGGTCGCGGACCGCCAGGGCCAGTCCTAGAGTCTGTCTGACTTAGATTGAAGCATACCCTGCGTGCCGCAGATATGCGGCGCACTCCTGCGGAGGGAAAGCGTCCAGGAGTTTACCGACGCGCCTCCATGTGGTTTCGATGGTTCGTTCGTCAGCCTTTCGGACGAGGGTCTTGAGTTTGGCGAACATCATCTCGATGGGATTGAGATCGGGGCTGTAGGGCGGCAGGAAGAGCAGATGAGCACCGACCTTGCGAATGGCTTGGCGTGCCGGCTTTCCTTTGTGGCTTCCCAGATTATCGAGGATGACGACGTCACCGGGTTCCAGGGCCGGTGCCAAGGATTGCTCCACCCAGGCGGTGAAGGTCGCCCCATTGATGGGGCCGTCGAGGACCAGGGGAGCGATGATCCGGTCATGGCGCAGGCCCGCCAGGAAGGTCAGGGTTTTCCAGTGGCCGTGGGGAACCTTGGCCAGGAGGGCCTCTCCCCGAGGGCTCCATCCGCGCAGACGCGTCATGTTGGTCTTGACCCAGGTCTCATCGATAAAGACCAGGCGCGAGGGATCAAGCCTGTGTTGATGGGTTTTCCAGCGATGGCGCAGCCGCGCTACCCTCGGCCCATCCTGTTCCTTGGCCATCAGCGTTTTTTTTGAAGCTCAAGCCCAGACCACGGACGAAACGCCAGACGGTATCGTGGGTGACGACGACACCCCGCTCGGCCAGTTCTGCCGCCAGAGCCCGCATGGTCAGGTCCTTCTTCTCGGCCAGCCGGGATTGTATCCAATCGGCGGTCTCTCCGCTCAGAAGTGGGCGGCGATGCCCGCCCATCTTGCTGGGCTGAAGACCGCGCCCGGATCGCCACTTCTGGCCGATCCGAACCGCCGTCGCCACCGAAACCCCAAAGCGCTTCGCTGCCGAGCGTGTCGTCTCGCCTGAATTCAGGGCTGCGGCTATCCGCTGCCGAAGGTCTTGCGAAAGAGGTCCTGCCATCCCTGCTGGCCTCCTATCCAGCCAGCAGTTTGAATCACATTCTCGGCCCCAGGGGAATCCCAATTCCGATTCCGCTTAACTCAGACTGACTCTAGCAGCGCGGCCCCGCTCAGCGGCAGCTTGAACGCCAGGGCATAGGCCCCCATGCCGGCCAGCATGCGCCGGGCGGTCTCCAATGCCGCATCCAGGGCGTTCCAGTCGGCCAGGGTGGCCAGGGGGTTGCTGGCGCAATTTCCCGCCCCGGCCACCGGGACTAGGCCGCGCCAAGCCAGCATCACCGCCACCAGCGGCCCCAGCAGGGCCAGGGCCGGTCCCGGGCGGCGCAGACGGGGATCAGCGATCATCAGCGCCAGGGCCCCCACCGCCAGGGCCGGGGCCAAAGCCGCCCCGGTAGCCTTTGATCAGGTAGGACATGCCGGCGGCGATCAAGGCCCCATCGAGGCCACGGCCGGCCCGTACCAGTAGCAGCAGCATCGCGGCGATCAGATAGATCTGCGGCTTTTCCACCAGCATCAGCTGGGGCACCAGGGTCCAGGCCGCTTCCAGCCCCAGCAGCCCGAGGATAGTGGCCCAGCCGGCGAGTCCGGCGGCACCCGCCCCCGCTCCCCGCCCGCGCAGGGTTTCGGCCAGCATCTCCCAGATCAGCCCCATCAGCACCGCGTGCAGGACGACGAAGGGGGCCAGCGAGCGGCCCGGCTCGAACTGCCCGAAAAGCAGATTGGGAAAGGCCAGCAACGCCGGCAGGCCCTGGGTGTAGCCCATGCCCACCCAGGTGGAGTCCTCCGACAGGAACCCATCCTCGAGAAAGGCCTCGTGCGGCTAGGTCAGCCAGGCAGAAAATTCATCCCACGAATGGACCCGATAGACGAAGTCCCCGCGCCATCCGGCCAGGAGCGCCACCGTCAGGGGCAGCAGCACGGCCGGAGGCGCCACAGATCCGCTCCGGGCCGCCGGTGGGCCAATCCCGCCAGAGTGGGAACCAGCAAGCCCCAGGCCAGGACCCGCAAGCCCAACCCCAGGGCCATATTACCCACCAGCAGAACGGCCGGAATGGTCATGATACCCAGCATCAGGCGGGTACCGGGTGACGGGATATGCCACCACGCCCCCAACCCCAGACCGACGGACAGGCAAAGAAGCAGGGAAACGCTCAGGCCCAAGCCCCGTCCTCCCCGAGATCAGTCCAGTTCGAAGGCGTTCTTATAATCCAGTTTCAGCGCCGGGTCCTGCTCCTCTTTCCTGAGGAAGCAATTGCCGACCACCAGCACTTCGATCTCGCTGCCCATGAAACAGCGGAAGGCGTCCTCGGGGGTACAGACGATGGGCTCGCCCCGGACGTTGAAGCTGGTGTTGACCACCACGGGGCAGCCGGTGCGGGCCTTGAACGCCGAGATCAGCGCATGATAGCGCGGATTGGTGTCGGCATGGACGGTCTGGACGCGGGCGGAGTAATCCACGTGGGTCACCGCCGGAATGGCCGAACGCGGCACGTTCAGCTTGTCGATGCCGAACAGCTTCTCCTCGTCCGCGGTCATGGCGCGGCGATGCTTTTCCGCCACCGGGGCCACCAGCAGCATGTAGGGCGAGTCGCCGTCCAGATCGAACCACTCGGCCACATCCTCGCGCAGCACGCTGGGCGCGAAGGGGCGGAAGCTCTCGCGGTACTTGACCTTGAGGTTCAGCGTCTTCTGCATGGAGGGCGAGCGGGGGTCGCCCAGGATGGAGCGGCCGCCCAGGGCACGCGGACCGAATTCCATGCGGCCCTGCATCCAGCCCACCGCCTTTTCGTCGGCCAGGGCCTGGGCGGTGGCTTCGGTCACCTCGGCCTCGCCCATCACCGCGAACTTGGCGCCGGCGGCGGTCAGGCGCGCCTCGATATCGGCCTGCTCGAACACCGGACCGAGATAGGAGCCCCTCATGGCATCCTTGCCGGGGGTCACGCTGCGGGGCTGGCCCTTGTGGATGTGGTAGCCGGCCAGGGCGGCGCCGAGCGCGCCGCCGGCATCGCCCGAAGCCGGCTGGATCCAGATGTTGTCGAAGATGCCTTCGCGCAGAACCTTGCCGTTGGAGACGCAGTTCAGCGCCACGCCGCCGGCCAGGCAGAGATTCTTCGCCCCGGTTTCCTTCTTGATGCCGTGGCACAGCTTGGAAACGATGATTTCGGTCACCTCCTGGATGGAGGCGGCGATATCCATGTGGAACTGGGTCAGCGGGTCCTCGTCGGCCTGGCGCACCTTTTGCCCGAACAGCGCGGCGAAGCGCTGGTTGGTCATGGTCAGCCCGGTGCAGTAGTCGAAATACGACTGGTCCAGGCGGAACGAACCGTCCTCCTTCACATCGACCAGATTGTCGAGGATCAGCCTGGTGTATTTGGGCTCGCCGTAGGGCGCCAAACCCATCAGCTTGTACTCGCCGGAATTGACCTTGAAGCCGGTGTAATAGGTGAAGGCGGAATAGAGCAGCCCCAGGGAATGGGGAAAATGCAGTTCCTTGTGGATGTCCAGCCGGTTGCCCGACCCCATGGCCAGCGAGGTGGTGGTCCACTCGCCGACCCCATCCATGGTCAGCACCGCCGCGTCCTCGAAGGGCGAGGGAAAGAAGGCGCTGGCCGCATGGCTGAGATGGTGCTCGGCGAACAGCAGCTTGTTCATCCAGTCGAAATCAGGTGCGAAGCGCTTGATCTCGCGGGTCAGCAGATCCTTCTGGAACAGCTTTTCCTTCAGCCACACCGGCATGGCGGTCTTGAACGAGGAAAAGCCCTTGGGCGCGAAGGCGACATAGGTCTCCAGCAGCCGCTCGAACTTGAGGAACGGCTTGTCGTAGAACACCACGGAATCCACGTCGTCCAGGCCGATTCCCGCCTCGGCCAGACAATAGGCCACGGCCTTCTCGGGGAAGGCGGCGTCGTGTTTCCTGCGGGTGAAGCGCTCCTCCTGGGCGGCGGCGATGACGCGGCCATCCTCGACCAGGGCGGCGGCGCTATCGTGATAGAGGGCGGATAGGCCGAGAATGCGCAAGGGAGGACCTCAGAACAGGGTATAGATGAAGGGTGCCACCGCCGAGCCCTGCGACAGCACGATCAGGCCGCCGAACACCACCATCATGATCAGGATGGGCAGCAGCCAGAACTTCTTGCGTTCGCGCAGGAACTGCCAAAGCTCGATGAGGAAGCTCACGGGTGGTCTCTCCTAGAACTGGCGCCGCATGCTGTCGGGCGCCGGGCCCGGCGGGGTGCGATTGATCCAATAGCTGGCGGCGGCGTCATCGCGGTTCAGGCGCAGCGGGTCCTTGCCCAGCGCGCGCATGATCAGGGCGATGGGCGTCACGGTCAGGAAGAACAGCAGCCCCATGACCAGCGGCGTCACCACGTGATGCAACGCCATGCCGACCAGGAACCACAGCCTGTTGAGCGGCCTGAGAGCCTTGGGAACCACCAGGGCCGCCAGCAGGAATCCCACGGCGACCGCTCCGGCCCACAACCGGGGCTCACCGCCATCCTTGAGCGGCAACAGGGCGACGACGGCGAAGACAGCGGCGAAGACCAGACCGAACGACCGCTCGGAACCCATCTCGACCTTGCGGGCATGGGACCCACCGTCGATGGCGCCCTGTGACGTGCTCATGCTGTGGAAACGATCCCCTTGCTGAAGGTTGCCGGACTTCTACCACAGCCCAACCAGTTGAGGCAAACCGCTCAGGCCGGAGCCGCCACGGCTTCCACCCGGTCGCACAGCGCATGGCCGATCAGAATATGCATCTCCTGGATACGGGCGGTGACGCTGGACGGCACCACCAGCAGCGGGTCGGCCAGTCCCACCATCTTGCCGCCGTCGCGGCCCGAGAAGCCGGCCGCCACCAGACCCATGTCGCGGGCCACCGCCAGGGCGGTCAGCACGTTCGGGCTGTTGCCCGAGGTGGTGATGCCGATGGCCACGTCGCCGGGCCGGCCCAGCGCCTCGATCTGGCGCGAGAAGATTTCCTCGTAGGAGAAGTCGTTGGCGCAGGCGGTCAGCAGCGAGGTGTCGGTGGTCAGCGCCAGCGCCGCCAGGGCCTTGCGGTTGTAGCGGTAACGGATCACCAGTTCGGTCGCCAGGTGCTGAGCGTCGGCGGCCGAGCCACCGTTGCCGAAGAACAGGATCTTGCCACCCGCCGCCAGGCTGTCGAGACAGGCCTGGACCAGACGCTGAAAGGGTTCGCGCACCGCCGCGCCGGTAACCGCCAGTGTCTCGGCGTGCTCCGCGATCTGCTGATCGAGAAAGGCGGCGTATTTCATGGGGGCGATCCTCATTGTGGAATGAACCTCCTTAGCCCTTCCCGCCTGCCGCCGCAACACCCGACTCGGTCAGGGTACGCAATTGCCGGTTGGCCACCGTGATCATGGACAGATCGATATGGGACGCCGCCTTCAGCTCGGCCAGCAGGGTCTCGGCCCGCTCCACCGCCGCCCGGTTGGCCTCCAGCCAGGACTGGACCGCCGCGTCGGGCTCGAGGCCGGGATAGGAGGCCGCCACCACGCTGGTGATATCGCGCTGATGGCCATAGAGGTCCTCGATGGCCGCCGCCGCCGCCAGCTTCAGCCAGTGGCCCTGTCCCGACAGCTTTTCGGCCGAGGCGCGCAGCCAGCCCAGCGAGAACCGGGCTCCCACCGCGAAATAGAGGCGCCCGGCCGTCTCGATGGACAGGTCCTGACGGGTGGCGATGCGCAGGATGTCGGCGGCCGAGGCCAGGACGATCAGGTTGCCGACCCGCTGGGCCAGATCGTGGGGAACGCCCTGGCCGACGAAATACTCGATGCGGGCCAGAACCGCGGCGGCCGCATCGGGCGGCAGGATGGTGGGCACGGCGCCTTCCAGCGCCTTGACACCGGGCGACAGCTCGGCGATGCCCGCCCCCAGGGCAAAGGGCGACGGCATGGAACGCAGCACCCACATGGTGGCGCGCTCCACCAGCCGGTTGGCCTCGATCTGCATGGCGGTCTGGGCGGCGGCCGGCACCTTGCCGTCCAGCTCCTCGATGGCCCGCCAGACTTCGCGCATGCGGAAGGCGTCGCGCGCCACGATATAGGCCCTGGCCACCTGGGCCGGGGGATGGCCGGTGGTCTCCATCAGTTCCGAGACGAAGGCGCCGCCCACCCGGTTGACCATGGAATTGGTCACCACCGTGGCGACGATTTCCCGCCGCAGCCGGTGGCGCTGGACATCGTGACCGAAACGATCCCGGAGCGCCGTGGGAAAGTAGTTGGTCAGGTCGATGGCCATGAAGGGATCGTCGGGCAGTTCCGAGGCCAGGATATGGTCATAGAGCCAGATCTTGCCGTAGGCCAGCAGCACCGCCAGTTCGGGACGGGTGAAGCCCTGCTTCTTCGCCGCCCGCTCGGTCAGCGTCTCGTCGGTGGGCAGGAACTCGATGCCCCGGTCCAGCCGCCCGCTCTTTTCCAGCAGGCGCATGAAGCGGGCCTCGGCGTCCAGCAGCTCGGCGCCCTGGGCCTGAAGCATGGTCAGCGCCTGGGTCTGAAGGTAATTGTCGCGCAGCACCAGGGCACCCACTTCCCCGGTCATCTCGACCAGCAGCTTGTCGCGCTGCTTGGGGGTAAGATCGCCCGCCGCCACCAGGTCGTTGACCAGGATCTTGATGTTGACCTCGTGGTCCGAGCAATCCACCCCGGCGGAATTGTCGATGGCGTCGGTATCGATGCGCCCGCCCCCGCCGCCCGCCCCGCCGATGGCGTATTCGATGCGGCCCAGCTGGGTGAAGCCCAGATTGGCGCCCTCGCCCACCACCTTGGCACCAACCTCCGCGCCGTTGATGCGCAGGGAATCGTTGGCCCGGTCGCCGGCCTCGGCGTTGCTTTCGCCCGACGCCTTCACATAGGTGCCAATGCCGCCCAGGAACAGCAGGTCCACCGGCGCCTTGAGCAGGGCGCGGATCAGCTCGGTCGGCGTCAGACTATCTGACTCGATACCGAAACGAGCCCTGACCTGAGGGCTGATGGCAATGGTCTTGGCGGTGCGCGGCCAGATGCCGCCGCCTTCCGAGATAGTCGAGGTGTCGTAATCGGGCCAGGCCTTGGCGGCAACGAACAGCCGCTCGCGCTCGGCGAAGGTCTTTTGCGGGTCGGGATCGGGGTCGAGGAAGATGTGGGCGTGATTGAAGGCGGCGACCAGCCGGGCATGGGGCGAGCGCAGCATGCCGTTGCCGAACACGTCGCCCGACATGTCGCCCACGCCCACCACCGTGAAATCCTCGCTCCGGGTATCGACGCCCATCTCGCGGAAATGGCGTTCCACCGCCACCCAGGCCCCCTTGGCGGTGATGCCCATCTTCTTGTGGTCGTAGCCCTGGGAACCGCCGGAGGCGAAGGCATCGCCCAGCCAGTGGCCGTATTCCAGCGAAACCGAATTGGCGATGTCGGAGAAGGTGGCGGTGCCCTTGTCGGCGGCCACCACCAGATAGGGGTCGTCGCCGTCCCGGCGCAGCACGTCCGGGGGCGGCCTGACCCCTTCCGGCGTCAGGTTGTCGGTGAGGTCCAGCAGGCCGCGCATCAGAATCTTATAGCACTCGATGCCCTCGGCCAGATACGCCTCGACGCCCGCCGGTTTCCGGCGGGCGCTTCACCACGAAACCGCCCTTGGCGCCCACCGGAACGATCACTGCGTTCTTGACCATCTGGGCCTTCATCAGGCCCAGGATCTCGGTACGGAAATCCTCGCGCCGGTCGGACCAGCGGATGCCGCCGCGCGCCACCTTGCCGCCTCTGAGGTGGATGGCCTCGACACGCGGGCTGTAGACGAACACCTCCACCAGGGGCCGGGGGGCCGGCAACTCGTCCACCGCCTTGGAATCCAGCTTGAAGGACAGATAGGCCTTGGGCCTGCCGCCGCCATCGGTCTGGAAGTAATTCGTTCTTAAAGTGGAACGGATCAGGTTGAGGAAACGCCGCAGGATGCGGTCGTCATCGGCGCTGACCACTTTGTCCAGGCCGGCCAGCAGCGACGCCTCGATATGGCCCCCGTCGCCCGATTCCCCCTTGGGATCGAAGATGGCGAGGAACAGCCGCACCAAGGCGGCCGCCATGTCGGCATTGCCGCTCAGGGCCTGCTCGATATAGGCCTGGCTGTAGGTGATGCCGGTCTGGCGCAGGTACTTGGTGTAGGCGCGCAGCACCATGATTTCCCGCCACGACAGGCCGGCCGACAATACCAGCCGGTTGAAGCCGTCGCTGTCGGCGTCGCCCCGCCACACCGCCGCCAGGGCGTCGTGGAACAGGTCGCGCCGCTCGGCCACGTCGAGCGGCGAGCCATCGGCGCTTTCCACCTCGAAATCATGGACCCACACCGTCCCGCCGCCGGAGGCGGGAACGATCTCGTGAGGGACCTCGGCGATGACCACCAGCCCCATGGCCTCCAGCATGGGCAGGATACCGGACAGGGGCACCGGATGGCCGGAGCGGTAGAGCTTCAGCCGGCCCTGATAAGGTTCGGCCTCCACCGGACGGTAGAGGTTGAGCACGATGTCGCCGCCCGACGCCGCCTGGATGCGTCCCACGTCGGCCACCGCCGCCAGGACACCATGGCTTTCGCGGTAGGACGCCGGGAACGCCCGGCCCCAGCGCCGCGCCAGCGCCAGCCCGGCCGCCTCGCCGTGGGTCTGGACCAGGGCGTCCTGCAGATGCTCGTACCAGGTCCGCGCCGCGTCGGCGATACGCATTTCCAGCGCCGGAGCGTCCACCCGGAGCAGGTGGCCGGGCGTGGTGCGGATGATGAAATGCAGCCGGGCCAGGGGCAGATCGGCCACTTGGGTATAGAAGGCGTCGAGCGTGCCGCCCACCGCCTCCTCCAGCATGGCGGTGATGGCGAGGCGCAGCGGCGTGTCGTAGCGGTCACGCGGCACGAAGACCAGACAGGAGACGAAGCGTTCGAACTCGTCGTTCCTGAGGAACACCGCCACCCGCTGACGGTCCTGCAGGTGCAGGATGCCGATGCTGGTCTCGAACAGGGCATCCTCGGATACCTGGAACAGCTCATCTCTGGGGTAGGTCTCCAGGATATTGACCAGTGCCTTGGCATCGTGACCGGACTTGTTGAAGTCGGCCCGCGCCTCGACGCGGGCGATCTTGCGCCGCAGCAGGGGAATCTGCGCCGGGCGGTCGTTATAGGCGGCCGAGGTGAACAGTCCGAGGAAAGCGTGCAGCCCCACCACCCGCCCCTTGGCGTCGAACTGCTTCAACCCGATGATGTCCATGCGCACCGGCCGATGGATCACCGCATGGCGGGCCGACTTGGTGACCATCAGGGGATCGGGGCGCTGGACGAAGGCCCGCAGTTCCACCGGCATGTCGGCCAGGGTCACGGTCTCATCAAACACATGGGCGCCGGCGTCGGACAATATCCCCAGCCCGCTGGCCGAATCGGCGACCACCCCCTTGGACAGGTCGAAACGGCGGTAGCCCAGGAAGGTGAAATGGTTGTCGGCCAGCCAGTCGAGGAAGGCAAGGGTCTCCTGCTTTTCATCGGCCGGCAGTTTGGCGGCCACCGCCTCGAATTCGGCCACTCCCGCCCACAGGGTGTCGAGCATGCGGCGCCAATCGGCGACGGCCAGTCTTACCTGCCCCAGGATATCGGCCAGCGTGGCGGCCAGCTGCGCCTGGACTTCCACCGGCTGACGGTCGATCTCCACATGCATGACCGATTCCTGCAAGGCGCCCGCCCCGTTGGCCGTCACCTGGCGCAGCATTCCCGCCCCGTCGCGGTCGACCCGCACCACGGGATGGACCAGCAGATGCACCTTGATGCCGCGCCGGGCCAGTTCCATGGCCACCGAATCCACCAGGAACGGCATGTCGTCGTTGACGATTTCCACCACCGAATGGCTGGACACCCAGCCGTGGCGGTCAAGATCGGGATCGAACACCCGGATGGATGGAACCCCCGGCTGACGCTCGCGCATGAAGGCGAACAGGCCCAGCGCCGCGCCATAAACCAACTCGGGATCGGCCTCGGCCAGATCGGCCAGGGGAATGCCGGAGGCATAGGCACGGATCAGGCGTTCGGCGCCAGCCTTGGCCAGGGTATCGGACAAGTCGGCGATGCGCCGATCCAGATAAGCGGAGATTTCCATGGCCCACCCCTCCCATCGGCCACCCCTTGCCCGCAAGGTCTGGACGTATCGTTCTAGGAAGAATGGGGCAGTTCCGCCGCTTGTACAAGACGGCCAAGGAATTCAGTCGGCAAGGGCCGTCACGGCGTCCCATACCAGCGCCTCCGCCTGCTCGCCCGGCACGGAATCCGGCGGCGACCAGGCCAGGGCCAATTGCACCTCGCCCATCTGGCGGTGGGCCATCACCCAGGGCCGTCCCTGCGATAGGCCGGCACAGCGGGAATTGCGGCCGGCGGGCAGAATCGATCCGTCCAGGGCCAGAGCCTCGGCCAGTCCCCGGCCCCACAGCTTGGACACCGCTTCCCGCATGGTCCAGAAGGCCAGAAAGGCGGGCTGGCCCTCGGCGACCACCACGCGGCACTCGGCGGGAGACAGAAAACGCTCGGCCAGAATCCGGACATTCCGTCCCTCCCGGACGACCTCGATGTCGACACCGACGCGCCCGTCTTCGACCAGCGCCGCCGCCGCCCAGCCCCCGGCATGGGAGAGGGACAGGTCTCCGGCCCCGGCGGGCAGAATCAGCGGGCGCCCGTCCTTATCGGCACCGATGCCCCAGCGGCCGGGCGGCAGCAGCGAGCGGGCCAGACGCCGGGTTTCCAGAAACTGCCGCCGCCTCGCCTCGCTGCCGAACGGGGGGGCGGCGCGGCGCAGATCGTCTTCGGAATAGACGCCCTCGGCCTGCGAGGCGGCGAAAGGCGCCAGGGCCAGACGGGGCGCCTCCATCAGCGCAGGGTCGGCGCCAGCCGGGATGCCAGCCAGTCGGCGATGCGGCGGTTGCCGGCCGGCGTGGTGTGGACCCAGTCGTAGAAATCACCGTCCTCGAAGGTCAGCCGGCCGCCCAGGTCGATGCAGACGGCACCCGCCTGCTCGCAGGCGGCCAGAGCCCGACGGTTGAAGGCGGTCTGCATGGCCCAGGAGCCGAAATCCACCGCGCCGGAGGCCGACACTCGTCCCAACGGCCGGCCGTCGCCATCGACCCGGTAGTCGGAACGGCTTTGGGTGACGATGACCGCCTGGGCTCCCATGGTCCTGATACGGGCGATCAGGGCGGCGACCCGTTGCTGATAGGCGTCGAGCAGGACGGGGTCGACCGCCTGTCCGGGCGCGGGCGCCGGCCCCGCCACCCAGGGACCGTGCGCCACGTCGGTGCCGCCGTGCACCACGTGGGCGTTGCGGGCCTTCAGCGTCCCCTGGATGGTCGAGACCACCTGCACCAGGGCGGAATGATTGGCGACATAGCGCTCGACACGGCGCCAGACGGTGGGCGAAGCCATCTCGTCCCATTGCTGCCGACCCTGCAGATGGGCGTCGTTGACCCCGATATAGGCCAGGACGAAGCGCGGCTTCAGGCCGGGAATCTGCGACAGCCAGCGATCGAAGGCCCGCAGATGGCCCACCGTCGACTGGCCGTCGATGCCGGCATTGACCACCACCGCACCGCCCAGGGCCTGCGACAGGTAATCCTGCCAGGTCTGGCCGTCGCCGATGAAGCGCTGGTCCGTGGTCGAACCGCCGATGGTCAGGATCTGGATGGCGCCCGGGTCCTTGTAAGAACCACGCAATCCCCAGCGGTCGCGGCTGTAGACGGCATCCTTGGGTCCGCCGTAGAGGCCGCTGACATCGAAGACCCGATGGACGTCAGCGGGGAATGTTCATGGTTCCCCAACTGGGGCCGAACAGCCAACTGCCGAACACCAGTTCGGCAACCACCAGCCCGGCCAGGAGAACCCCGAGATTGATGGCGACGACCCGCCCCATGGAGGTACGCCCGGCCATCATCGTCTCGCTGCCGCAGAAGTCATCATCGTCTCGCTGCCGCTCGGGCGATCATCATCAGCGCCCGCGAGGTAATCTCGGCCGCCGGCATGCCGGTGGTCTTGCAATCGACCTCGGCCTCGGTCAGCAGGTCCAGCGCCTTGCCCACCCGGTCGGCGGGCCAGCGCGACAACTGGCGGCGGAACCGGTCCGCCGCCTTGAAGATCACCGGCGGCTTCAGGGCGGCCATGGCCTGATCCGCCGACTTGCCCTGGGCCATCAGACCGGCGGCCAGATGCAGGCGCTGAAAGTGCCGCGACACCGAACGCAGCATGCCCACCGGCTGGCCACCCTCGCGCAGCAGGCGGTCAAGGACCCGCTGCGCCCCGGCATGATCCCCATCGGCGGTGGACAACGCCAGATCGTCCAGACCCAGGGCGGCGGTATCACCCACGCAGGCGACGGCGTCGTCCAGGCTCACCCGCCCAGGCCCCCCCATGTAAAGCGCCAGCTTGCCCAACTCGGCACGGGTCAGACGGCGGTCGCCGCCCAGATGCTCGACCAGATAGGCCATGGCGTCGGGTTCGGCCATCAGACCGGCGGCCTTGAGTTCTTCCTGGATCACCCCGGCCAGCGAACCGCCCTCGTCGCCGTAGCAGGCCAGGGCGGCGGCGTTGTCGGCGCCTTCGAACAGCTTGCGCAGCGAGTTCGAACGCGGCCCGAGCTCGCCGCCCTCCACCACCACCAGGGCATCACCCATGGGCCGGGCCAGGAACGACGACACCGCCCCGCTCTGGCCATCGCCGGCATCGCGCAGCACCACCACGCGCCGTCCGCCGCCCAGAGCCATGGCGGCGGCTTCGTCGGCGAGACGGGAGGGAATCTCCTTCAGCGCGGCGGGAGAAAGCTCGGCGACCCGGAAGGGATCGGAAGCGTCAGGGACCACCGAGCGGATCAGCCGCTGCACCCTTTCGCGCACCAGCCCCAGATCGGGGCCGAACACCAGGACGGCACGGACGGACGGGTCCGGCGCCTTGACGAACGCCTCGACCCGCGACCCGCTCAGCTTCATCGGCGCGCCTCGCCGGCTTCGTTGCGGAAAATCGAGCGCTGGCGATAGCGTTCGTCGTTGGGATTGGCCTGATATCGTTGAATGGCCGCCGCGATACGGTTGCGAATATCGTCCGCCAGCTGGTTGAGCGCCCGCTCCTCGGCGTCGCGCTCCGTCGCCACACTGGCGTAACGCGGCCCCAGATGGTCGAAATAGACGGTGGTGGTGACGTTTTCGCCCAGAATGCTCTGGCCGTTGCGGGTCAATATGACCTGGGCCGTCATGGCGAGATTGGCGGCGGTGGCGAAGGTATCCTTGCGGAACCCGAGATTGCTCACCGTCTCGCTCAAGGTAACGTCGAGATTGTAGGTGTAGTCGGCCGCCTCGCCCCGGGGCGACAGGCGCTGCAGCAGGGCGTTGCGCAATTGCTGTCCGACGCGGTCCTTGATCGGACCGACGCGGATGGCGGCAAGATCGGCATCCACGCCGGATGCCGCGCCGCTCGGCGTGCCGTAGCATGGGCCTGAAGCCGCAGCCCGCCGGACCCAGCGCCAGAACAGCGAACAGAAGAAGCGCTCTAGACCACCACATTGACGATCCGATTGGGCACGACCACGACCTTGCGCGCGGGCTTTCCCGACATTGCCGAAATCACCTGGGGTTGCGCAAGAGCCGTCTGCTCCGCCAGGGCGGCATCGGCGTCCTTGGGCAACTCGATGGTGGCGCGCAGCTTGCCGTTGACCTGAACGGCCACGGTGACGCTGTCATCGACCAGCAAGGTGGAATCGGCTTCCGGCCAGGCGGCTTCGGCGAGCAGTCCGTCCCCACCCAGGGCCAGCCACATCTCCTCGGCCAGATGGGGCATCATGGGGCCGATCAGCCGGGCGGTGGCCTCCAGTCCCTCGCGCAGCACCCAGGCGGCCCCGGCATCGGCCCCGGGCAATTCGCCCAGGCCGTTGGTCATCTCGCGGATACGGGCCACCGCCTTGTTGAAGTGGAAGCGCTCCAGATCCTCGCCCACCTGGGCGATGGTCTTGTGGACCAGACGGCGGGCCTTGGCGGCTTCCGGCGACAGTTCCGGCATGGGAGCGCCGGCCGGCGGCAATTCGGCGTTGACCACCATGCGCCACAGCCGGTTGACGTAGCGCCAGGCGCCGTCGATACCGGCCTCGGTCCAGTCCAGATCCCGCTCGGGCGGAGAATCGGACAGCATGAACAGGCGCGCGGTATCGGCGCCGTAGCCGTCGATGATACCGGCCGGGTCCACCACGTTCTTCTTGGACTTGCTCATCTTCTCGGAACGGCCGCCGATCACCGGCGCCCCGGTCCCGGTATGGACCAGCTTGCCGTCGGGGCCGGAAACCACCTCGGTGGGGAAGAGCCAGGCGCCATCCTCGGACTTGTAGGTCTCGTGGCAGATCATGCCCTGGGTCAGCAGGCCGGCGAAGGGCTCCTTGACGCCGAGATAGCCGCACTCCTTGAGCGCCCGGGTGAAGAAGCGGGAATAAAGCAGATGCAGCACCGCATGCTCGATGCCGCCGATATACTGATCGACGCTCATCCAGTAATCCGCCGCCGCCCGGTCGAAGGCGACATCGTCGCGGTCGGGCGAGGTATAGCGGGCGAAGTACCAGCTGGATTCGAAGAAGGTGTCGAAGGTGTCGGTCTCGCGCCGGGCGGGCTTGCCGCAGCACGGGCAGTCCACATCCTTCCAGGTCGGATGGTGGGCCAGCGGATTGCCCGGCTTGTCGAAGGTGACGTCCTCGGGCAGGCGCACCGGCAACTGCTCCGCCGGCACCGGCACGGCACCGCAGGATTCGCAATGGATGATGGGGATGGGGCAGCCCCAGTAGCGCTGGCGCGACACGCCCCAGTCACGCAGGCGGTAATTGATGGTGCGCTCGCCGCGGCCCATCTCCTCGATGCGGCGGATAGCCTCGGCCTTGGCCTCATCCACCGCCAGCCCGTCGAGAAAACGGGAATTGATGGCCTTGCCGTCACCGGTATAGGCCTCGCCCCTGGCGATGGCGGCCGACACGGCCTCGCCATCGGATGCGGGCTCCACCACCTGGGTCCAGCCCAGGCCGTACTTGTTGGCGAAGTCGAGGTCGCGCTGGTCATGGGCCGGACAGCCGAAGATGGCGCCCGAACCGTAATCCATCAGCACGAAATTGGCGACGTAGATGGGCAGCGTCCATGCCGGATCGAAGGGATGGACGGCCCTGAGGCCGGTGTCGAAGCCCTTCTTCTCGGCGGTTTCGATGGCTGCTTCCGAGGTGCCCATGCGGTTGCATTCGGCGATGAACCCGGCCAGGGCCGGATTGCCGTCGCCGCCAGCTCGCCCGCCAGGGGATGATTGGCGGCGATGGCCACGAATTTGGCGCCGAACAGGGTATCGGGACGGGTGGTGAATATCTCCAACCGATCAGAACGGCCACCCAGGTCGAACATCAGCCGGGCACCCTCGGAGCGGCCGATCCAGTTCTCCTGCATCAGGCGCACCCGCTCGGGCCAGCGCTCCAGCGTCGCCAGACTGTCGAGCAGATCCTGGGCGTAATGGGTGATCTTCAGGAACCACTGGGAGAGCAGACGCTTTTCCACCAGGGCGCCCGAACGCCAGCCGCGTCCGTCGATCACCTGCTCGTTGGCCAGCACGGTGTTTTCCACCGGGTCCCAGTTGACCCAGGATTCCTTGCGATAGACCAGCCCGGCCTTGAGAAAATCCAGAAACATCTTCTGTTCGTGGCGGTAATACTCAGGCTCGCAGGTGGCCACCTCGCGCCGCCAGTCATAGGACAGGCCCATGGACTTCAGCTGCTCGCGCATGGCGGCGATGTTCTCGCGCGTCCACTTGGCGGGATGAACGTTGTTCTGGATCGCGGCGTTCTCGGCGGGCAGGCCGAAGGCATCCCAGCCCATGGGATGCAGGACGTTGAAGCCTCTGGCCCGCTTGTAGCGCGCCACCACGTCGCCCAGGGTATAGTTGCGCACGTGGCCCATGTGAATGCGCCCCGACGGATAGGGGAACATCTCCAGCACGTAGTACTTGGGCTTGCCCGGCACGATCTCGGCCTCGAAGCAGCGCTTCTCTTCCCAGGCCTGCTGCCAGCGGGCTTCGGTTTCCTTGACGTTGTAGCGGTCGCCGCTGATGCCTTCCGGGCGCGACATGGGTCCGTCCATTGTTTTTGGTGGGATAGGTTCAAGGTGGCGGGCGGACTTCCGCGCCGCCCGCCACCTTGAGTGACTCTATTCGGTCGACACGACCCGAAGCTGACGGGCGCGGGTCAGGATCGAATTCTCGAGATCCACCGCCATCTTGGGGTCGACGCGCACATCCACCCAGTTGCCCGAGCCGTCGCGCACCTGCTTGAACAGCGAAACCTTCACGCCGTCGGCGCGCAACGTGCGATCGAGAATGAAGACGTTGACCTTATAACGCTCGCTCGGCGTCTCGGGCAGCTGATACCAATCGGTGATGATGGTGCCGCCGAAGGCATCGGCCGTCGTAATGGGCATGAAGGAGACGGTGTCGAGCGACGCCCGCCACAGGAAGGCGTTGACGCCGATACCCACGCCTTCGTTGTCCGGCTTGCTCTTGCCGAACAGTCCTTCCGGCCCGAAGATGGTCTCGCGCTTTTCGTTGGACATGCGCGGCGCGGATTCGCCCTTTTCCTTGGTCGGATAGACCGCCTGGGATTCACCGCAGGCCGACAGCATCAGGGTCACACCGATCAGCGCCAGAGCGCCCAGGCCACCCACCGAAATCTTCCTCGTCATCACCGTCTTCACCCCGCCGCGCCGATGCGCCGCCTGTTGGCACGCGAAAATCCTCCGACGGCAGAGCCCCACCGTCGCGACAGGCAACAATGCTACGAGAGACGCCCGCCCTGCAAGCGGTAACGCCAAACGCCCCTGGATGCCCCTTGTGTTGCATCGATGCCACAGTGCGGAGTTTTCGATACAGCGGACGCCCCGCCTTGCTTGACTGTCATCACCGGCCATGGCGTGATGTCGACCGTTCGTTCATTTGGATAGCGGTTGCGGCCATTGGGGGTCGTCGTCGCAAGGCCAAAGAGAGGAGATACCATGAAGAAGATTCTTTGCGCCAGCACCGCGCTGGTTGCCGCCGGCATGTTGACCGCCGGCGCCGCTTCCGCCGCTGAGAAGATCAAGCTGAACGTCGGCGGCTACTCCAAGTGGTGGGTCGTTGGCGCCTGGCAGGAGAAGGAATTCCAGAACGGCAACAACGGCACCATCGGCGCCAGCGACCAACGGCGGCAGGTAGCCGCCGGCGGCGTGCAGCGCCAGAACGTCGACGTCAAGGGCGACAACGAAGTCTGGTTCTCGGGCTCGACCGCTCTGGACAACGGCCTGAAGGTCGGCGTCATGATGTCCCTGGAAGGCGGCGGTCACACCGACGGCGTCACCGACGGCATCGACCAGAGCTACGCCTGGATCGAGGGTGGCTTCGGTAAGGTGCTGATCGGCGCCCACGCCAACGGCACCGCCCTGCTGCACGTGCAGGCTCCCGACGCCGCCAGCAACTTCGGCAACGGCGGCATGATGATGGGCAACTGGGCCATCGCCAAGCCGTCGGGCGTGATGGGCATGAACCAGCGCGTGGGTTACACCACCTCGTCCAGCACCACCGCCATCATCTCGGACGACAAGGCCGAGAAGATCACCTATGTCGCTCCGTCCTTCTACGGTCTGACCCTGGGCTGCCTCGTACATCCCGAACGTCTCCAAGACCCTGTGGAGCGGCAACGGCGCCAGCACCAACCAGCTCAACACCAACAACTCGTTCGGTGGCCAGCACAGCCGTGGCGCTGGTTCCAGCGGCATGGGCGCCTTCGGCGGCGCCGCCATGTACGCCAACACCTTCGGCCCGGTGGGCGTGAAGGCCTCGGCCGGCTACGTCTGGGTCGATCTGACCGCCACCGGCGGTGCGGAAAACGCCCTGACCCAGCAGGCCTATGGCGCTCAGCTGTCCTATGCCGGTTTCACCCTGGGTGGCTCCGTGCAGCGCGCGTCTGACGACAAGAAGAACGGTGGCGTGCAGTCCGCCGTTCTGGGCGGCACCGCACAGGTCGGCAACTACGGCGGCAAGGGCTACTACGCCAACGCCGCTACCGCCGCGACCAGGGGCACCGTCAATTCCGAACTGGACTTCGGTGGCGTGGCTTACGACATCGGCCTGCAGTACGCTTCCGGCCCGTATGCCGTGTCCTTCGCCTACTTCAAGTCCTCGGTGGTTGGCGACACCAACCTGCGCATGGGCACTCCGGGCGCCGACAAGGACGACACCATCGAGGCCTACCAGGCTTCGGGCAAGTACAACCTCGGCCCGGGCGTCGACGTCCTGGCTTCGGTCGGCTACATCGAGTACACCGATCAGCGTTATGGCACGAACACCACCAATGCCAACAACCAGTATCACAACGCTGGTTGGACCGCGATGACCGGTCTGTCGCTGGCCTTCTAATCGGCCGTCGACATCTTGTTGGGGAGAGGGCGGCTTCGGCCGCCCTTTTTCTTTTGTGAGCCGACGATGACCGTACCCAGTTTCGAACAGGCCGTGCTTCATATGCGGCAGGGCCGGCCGGCCGAAGCCGCCGAAGCCGCCGAGGCGCTGCTGCGCGCCCAGCCGGAAAATGCCCGCCTTTGGCATCTGCTGGGATGCGCCCGCCTGCAACTGGGCCGGGCCGACGAGGCGGCGCGGGACATCCGCCACGCCATCGGCCTCGATGCCGCCAACCCCGCCGCCCACGCCAATCTGGCCCGCGCGCTGCTGGCCGTGCGCGGCGCGGCCGAACGTGACGAGGCCGAAAAGTTCATCCGTCACGCCATCGCCGCCCAGCCGACCGACCTTTCCTTTCGCCTGACCCTGGCCGAGACCCTGCAGGCCGCCCGCCGCTATCCGGAGGCGGTGAGCGAATTGCGCCAGGCCTTGAGCCTTGCCCCCGACAATCCCGACGTCGCCGCCACCCTGGCCTCGGCCCTGCATCTGGCGGGCGAGGCCGACGAGGCGCTGGCCCTGTGCGAGCGGGCGCTGGCCGGCGCCCCCGGCCATGTGGGCGCCTGGATCAATCGCGGCAACGCCCATCTGCTCAAGGGCGAGGTCGCCGCCGCCCGCGCCGCTCTCGACCGGGCGGTGGAACTGGCTCCGAACAACAGACTGGCCCGCTTCAATCGCGGTTTCGCCGCCCTTCGTCAGGAGGATTACCTCGTCGGCTGGGCCGATTACGAAGCGCGGCATGATCGCCCCTTCGCCCGCCTGCCGGACCGGCTGGATGGACGCATCATCCTGATCGACCAGGATCAATACGCGGGCGATACGTTCCAGTATATCCGCTTCGTCCTGCCCCTGCTGGAGCGCGGCGCCCGTATCATCCTGTCGCTGCCGGCCCGCATGAACGCCATGCTGCGCGTGTGTTTTCCCGCCCATCCCCGGCTGGATTATCACGCCATGGGAACGCCGGAACCCGTCCATGACCACAAGGTCGGCATCGCCAGCCTTCCCCTGCTGCTATGGCCCACCGAGCCGTTCGGCGCCGCCCGAATCCCTTATCTCCGCGCTCCCGACGCGGCGGTGGAGGAGTGGCGTCGCCGCATCCGCCGTCCCGGACGGCTGGCGGTGGCCATCAACTGGCAGGGCAACACGGATTATGATCTGGATCACTTCCGTTCCGTGCCGTTGTCCCATCTGGCGCCCCTGGGCGCCRKRKCCGACCGGCTCGTCGCCGCCGTGGACGCTGAAGAAATCCACCCGGTCGGCCACGGCGGCGACGAGCCGGTCGGGCAGGCACCATTTCCCTTGACCCCGCTGCCCAAGGATTGCGACGCCGACGGCGCCTTC
>NZ_FXXN01000011.1 GCF_900184795.1 Magnetospirillum sp. 15-1
GTCAGCACCTGACGCTCGGCGACCGGATCGAGGCGGGCCTGGGCGACGTGACCGAGCAGCCGCCCGAGATCGCCCATGTCGGGCGGAAAGGTCAGCGCCAGGGCGGCGGCGTACAGATCGTCGAAGCCGGTCGGCGGCAGCGGCTGATCGGACGCGACCGAGTCACTATTATAATGTGGGGCGGCGGCCCCCTTGCGCAGATCGTCATTGAAGTCGTCCCCATGCAGGGGCGACATGATGGTGGACAGGATACCTGCGGCGGTGAGCCGCTCGGCCAGGGCCGCGGCGGCCTGCTGACCAGCCTCGCCAGCATCGGCGAAGATGGTGACGCGACGGATGCCTTCCGGCCATTGCCAGTCGCGCAGATTGCCCGCCGACAAGGCCGCCCAGGTGGGGATGCCGAAGATGGCCCAGGCCGACAGCGCGGTCTCGATACCCTCGCCGATACCGAGATGGCCATCGGCGGGAATGGCGGACAAGCGCACGGAACCGCCCGCCACCGGCCCCAGCATCTTCTTGCCCGGCGGGGCCTTACCAGCACCACACAATTCCGATCCACGTAAACGTGAACGGCTTGCTCATCGAGGATSGCCATCGCGGACGATGCCCACCAGCCCCGGCCAGCCGCGGCGGCTGTCGAAATCGGCCAGATCGTCGTGGAACAGCAGATCGGGCGAACCTGGGTCGCCGACACCACGGTGGCGGAGATAGGTCTCGCCGATGGTTCCGGCCAGCGGCTGGACACCGCCGAGAATACGGGCGATCTCCAGGTCGTGGGTCGGCTTCGGCATTGGCGGACGCACCGGGGCCGGCTGGTCAAGACGCGCCAACCGGGCGGCTTCCTCGAACAGGTCGCGGTCGGCGAGACCGGTGGCGTGGTGGATCAGGTCGATGGGACCGGCGCTTTCGCCGGTGGCATGATCGAAGCCCCAACCGGCATGATGGCCGACAAGATGGATGATGCACGAACCGTCCTTGCGGGGGCTGCGCCCCGACAGATCGGCACAGCGCAGCGTCCGCCGGTCCTGCGACCACCGCGCCTGCGGAAATAGCCCCGGCAGCCAATCCTGCGCGGTGGCGGCCAGGCGGTCGCGGATCTCATCCAGATCATGCCGGGCTGGTGCCTGCCAGACGTCATTGAGGTCGATCATGCCAGGATCACCAATCCCCGTTCGGCGCGGGTGATGGCGGTGTAGAGCCAGCGGCGGCGGTCCTGCTCGGTGCGGCCCAACCCGTCGTCCCAGACCACGACGTTCTCCCACTGCGAGCCTTGCGCCTTGTGGCAAGTGATGGCCCAGCCGAAGGTGGCCTCGGTCAGCTTCTTCTTGTCGCGCCAATCGCGGTCATGGCGATTCGGGTCGAGGGCGACATGGTCTGCGAAATGGCCCTTGTAGAGCAGCAGGCGCCCCGGCTTGCCGTCCCTGGCGGGCGGGCCGATGGGGTTGCCGTCCTCGTCGGTGACCATCGCTGAGAAATACAGGCTGCCTTCATCGACGATGTCGGCCAGCGACACGAACATCCCGTTGATCAGGCCGAGATCGGACTGGTTCTTGAGGCAGATGATCTTCTCGCCCGGACCCGTGGGCAGAAACGATCCGCCAAAGCCCGCAGCGCGGCGGAGCGCGTTATTGAGCTGGAAGCGGGTGGCGTTCTTGCCGCAGATGACCTGGCCGCCGCGCAGGGCTTGGTCGGGGGTAACGTCGGCCATCCGCATCTTCCAGGCATGGTCGTCGTATTGGCCGAAGCCGATGGGCTGGCCTTCGCGGGCCATGGTGGCGAGGCGGATGATGGCGCTCTCGGCGGCTTGGCGGTGGATCTCGGTCAGCATGATGTCGGGGGTAGCTTGCGTGAAGGCGCCTTCGCCCTTGATCGGCGGCAACTGGCCGGGATCGCCCAGCACCAGAATGGGGCGCTTGAAGCTCATCAGGTCGCGGGCCATCTCCTCGCCGACCATGGACACCTCGTCCAGCACGATCAGCTTGGCCGATGCCGCCGGGCTGTCGGGATTGAGAGCGAAGCGCGGCTTCTTCATCTCCCGCATGGACTGGCGCATGGCCTCGATGGCGGCCTCGGCGGCGGTGCGGTCGAAGCCGGTCAATGACCGGGCGTCGATCTCGACCTGAATGATCCGTTTTTGGGCTTCCTCGATCTCCTCCTCGGTGGCCTCGATCACGCTGTAGATCAGGCTGTGGATGGTCCGGGCCGGAGTGCCCTTGCGCCGCAGCACCAGGGCGGCTTTGCCGGTGAAGGTGGCGGTGACCACGCCGGGGCAATCCTCGGAATGGGGGCTGAGGCCCAGATCGTCGAGGGCGAATTTCAGCACGGTGGATTTGCCGGTGCCGGCGAAGCCGAACAGCCGGAACACCGGCTGCTGCTCCGTCCCGGTCTCGAACCATTGGCGGATGGTGGCGATGGCGCGGGCCTGATTGTCCGAGGGGGTGATGTCGCTCATCGGCAGCCGCCCCAGCAGCGATCCTGCCAAGAACAGGACGAATGCCATCCAGCCGAGGTCTTGCCGCCGCGGCACACCACCGAGGTCCGTTCGGCGACCGCGCGGGGCAGCAATTCGTGGGCGTCGCTGGCCTGGACCACCTGGACGGCGCGGTCGCTCATGGTCTGGGCCAAGGCGGCGTCGAACGGCACCAACTCGCAGTGGATTTCCCAGGTGTCGCGGTTGAGCGCGGTGAACAGCGCCGGGGCCGGCAGCTCCATATAGGCCTGATAGAGGGCAAGCTGGGCGGCGTAGACCGGCTTGGACAGCACTACGCCGCGCTTGACCACGTCCTTCCACGACGACACGCCCAGCGCCTTGTTCTCCCACAGCGCGGGGTATTCCATGGCCACCGGGCCGCCGACCAGGCAGCCGTCGATATGGCCCTTGAAACGGCCATTCAGCACCGAGAAGCCAAACTGCCGGCCATCGCGGCGCTCGGTGCGCAGATCGAAGCCAGCGGCCCGCAGCCAAGCCGCCACCACGTCCTCGCCGCGATGCCCGGCCTCGAAGATCCGCAAGGTGGCGGGCTCGAAGTCGCGGCCATCATCCTTGGGCACGGCGAGATAGTCGTATTGGATCTGGCGCAGGCATTCACGGCCTAACCCTGAGGTGCTGACATACTGGCGGGCCACCTGGGCCCGGTTGCGCACCACCAGGGCGGCATCGATGGCGGCGTTCACCGCCACGGTGATGCCGGGATCGCGGGCGGGAGCCTGGTACTGGCAGCCGGAGCCATGGTTGAGATCGAGCATGGCAGTGGCCTCAGAACGGGATGGGATCGTCGAATGGCGTGCCGCTGCGCTCCTGGACACCGGCCTGGCGCTGCATGGACTCGACATAGCCGGTGACGGCGGCTTCGATCAGGCGGTCGATGTCGGAAGCAGAACGGTGATGAAAATGGGCCATCAGACCCAGCACAGTCAGCGCCTCGGCGAACGGGTGGCGAGCATCCTTGATGGCCTGGGTTTCGCGGGCGGTCTTGTCGATCATGCCGTTGCTCCGTCGGGCGATCTCTGCACCGGCCTGTTGGCAGGGGCGAGAGCAGAACCCGTAATGGGGAAAGTCGTCGTGGCGCAGACGGTGGACGTAACCGAAGCCCCTGGCCTCTCGGCCGCAGACGACGCAAAGGATCAGCCCAGCAAGAGCCGGGTCAGGTCCGGGTGCTGATCGGGCTCCGCCTTGATCCGCTGCGAGGCCAGCACGATGAAGCTGCCGATGGCGTTGGTGGCCATGGCCTCCAGCTCCCATAGGACCAGCGCCCTGATGGGCTGGTGCAGTCTTCCGCGGGCTTCGAGCCATTCGCCGATCGCCTTTGCCGCCTGGCGCGTCACATGCGCCTGCCATTCATCGTCCGTCATGGTGGGGCCGCCCGCCCGAGGGCGAGCGGCATCTCCATCAGCCATTGAGCCAAGCCGGACCATTATTGGCCGCCGGCTCCGGTGCGGGTTGCTGGGTGGCGGGCGGGGGCTGCTGGTTCCAGGGGACCGTGCCAGCCTGCTGGGACGCCTGTGCCGGGGCGGCATCGGTGGCCCAGGCCGGGGCGTTGCTCGCCACACTGTTCGCCACCGGCTTGCGTGGCTTGGCGTTGATGGGATCGGGATCGACCGCCTCGCCCTTCATGATCGCCGCGTATTGGGCCTCGTCGGGCAGCACCACGTTGGCCAGCCGGTTCTGGTCGCGGTATTTGGGATCGCTGGCCGGTTCCACCATGATGCGGGCGGCGAAGGTGATGCCGTCCAACTGCTTCAGTCCCTGGATCAGCCGCTTGGCCTTGGTCGCCTCGCTCATATCCTTGGGATTGAGGCCCAACGCACTGTCGACCATGGCGCGGAACGACGACTTGGAGATGTTCCAGCCCTTGGACTGGCCCTTGTCGTCGAGCTTGCCGCCCGCCACCGTAAAGTTCTGCCAGAACTTGCGCCGCACGAACGGCCCCTCGACCACGGTGAATTCGCAGTCGAGCATCTTGGCATCGCTCTCGCTGGCGGCCTTCAGCAGCCCGGCATCCATGGGCGTCGAGCCGTTGACACCGCCGGGGCGGATGGACAGACGGATCTTGGCGAAGGTGCCGTCGGGGATCAGTTCGCCGGTGGGCATCATTTGCGGCTGGGCATCGTTGAGATCGTAGGACATGGGGGTGGATTCCTTTCAATCAGGCGGGGATGCGGTTGATCTTGGCCAGCAGGGCGCCGAGATCGGGGGCCTCGGTCATCTCCAGGCGGCCGGAGCGATCCTTGGCGGGCAGGCCGTAGGGGTTACCGGAGCGGCAGACCAGACGGCGCTCGGTGGCCTTTTCGTCCAGCAGCCAATTGCCCTCGGCATCGGCCGCGAACAGGTGCATGGAGATGACCTGATCGACGATGCCGGGCAGTTCGCGCCCCGCCTTCGATCCCTCCATCTGCGGCTGCCAGGTGGTGGCGTTGAACTCGTCGGTGATCTTCTCCAGCACGCCGACGAAGATCACCGTCTTGCCCGGCGCATGCTGCAGGTGCTTCAGCGCCTGGATTACTTCCCGGCCCAGCAGGCCATAGGCGCCGCGGATATCGGGCTTGCCGGTGCGGTCGGAGAAGGCCTCCGGCTGTTGCTTGGCGAAGGCCATGACCTGACGGGTGAGGTCGGTGATGGAATCGACGAAGATCACCGGCATGGTGGCGAGGAACTCCTCCACCCCGCTGCCGGCATAAAGCGAGCGCACATGCTGGTGGTGCTGGGCGCTGTAGAAGGCGTTGGGATCGACCGCCGGATCGGGGCCGCCGATCAGCACCACCAGATCGCGGAAGTCGCCAAAGCTGCGCACCGGGATGCTGGCGCCGGACCAGTCCTGCACCGACTTCATACCGGCCTCCAGGTCCAGGCAGACGGTCTGGGCGGGAGGCAGGGTCCTCAGCAGCGAGGTCTTGCCGACACCGGGTTGGCCGAAGATGGCCACCGAGGTCTTGTTGCCGGCGGCGGACAGGCGCTCGTCGGCGGTGATGATGCGAACGGCCATGGGATTCTCCGATTCAAAGGGGGGACGGCGGGGCATTGACCGGGCGCCGAAGGGAAGCCTTGCCCGCCCTTGCGGGTCGGGCTGCCCCGCCGCTGTCTCAGGGGGGATTAGACTTCAGGGTGAAGGTCGGCTTGCCGGTCTTCACCGTGCGGGCGGCCTCGAAGGCCGCGCGGATGTGGGTCGGCCAGGCGCCGTATTTGCGCTCCGGCACCTTGAAGGCGAGGTCGACGTATTCGGTCGGGTTGTCACCGGCGGCACGAATGCGTTCCACGGTCGCTGCCAACAGCGACTGGTCCCATTCCACCTTCTTGGGCAAATCGGCCACCACGGTGACGGCGCCGTCCTCGAAGCGCACCGTGCCGGTGTCCTTGCCGTCGCGGCTGCGCAATTCGGCGGCGATGGGGGCGTACCGACGGTCCAGCACGCCATCGAGCCAGTCCTTCTGCATCTTGGCGAGGCGCAGGTTCTGCTCGGCTTCTTCCTGCAGCAGGGACAGCATGTCCGGCGGAAGGTTGGCGATTTCGCCCACCGGCATGGTCATCATGTCGGCGAGACGGGGGCGATTGGGGATGGTCATGGTCAGATCCTCCGGGGTTTGTCGCCGCTCGCCTTGATGGCGATGTAGGCGATGCGGTCTTCGGCGACGCGGCGCTGAACCAGCAGCAGGCGGCCGTCCTCGGCCAGCGCCAGGGCGCGGGCGGCAACACGGTCGAGTTGGGAGCGGGCCGCTTCGGGCAGGGACGACGGGCCGCGGGCGCGGTCGAGACCGAGCAGGCCCAGGTGGTAGATAAGGCCGTCCCCAGGAACGGCGCCCGCGAACCAGGACTGGAAGGCCGGGATGGTCATGGGGGAGGTCATTGGCCCGCCCTCAATTCGGCCACGCCAACGTCCTCGAACAGAACGTTCAGCCCGAAGCCGGGCTGGGTCTGACGGGCCTCGTAGGCTTCGACTTCCTCAATCTTGTAGAAAATCTTGCCGCCCAGCCTCAGGAACGGCAGGCCCTGCCCCCGGTAGCGCCAGTTCTCCAAGGTGCGGTGGGAAATCCCCCACCGTCTTGCCAGTTGCTTCTGGCAGAGAAATTGTTCGGCCATGTCGGCATGCTCCGCTGCGTGAACTCTGGCGGGAGCATGGCGTAATTCCGGAATCTGGATGGGGGGCCAGTAGGGGGCTGCGTTGGGACTTCACAGCCCCAACGCAGCCCCTTGACAATTGAATGTTGTCTCAGATGTTGAGGCGGATGCCGCGAATGCGGTCACGCACGAACAGAAAATCAATGTTCTTATGCTTGAAAACGTCCCGGAAGCGGCGGCAATTCCCGTCAAGCATGCCCATGAGTGCCCGCTCGCTTATCCAAGGGGACGACGTTTTGCTGAGATCGTGCAAGATCTTGATGGCGGATGCCTGGAGCGGGCCGAGTCTGATTTCCTCTCCTGACCTGCCTTGGAAATCTTCCTCCAGTTTGAAGTAGAGTCCGGCCCATCAGAGGACGGACGACATGAAGCGCAGCAGGTTCAGTGAAGAACAAATCATCGGCATCCTGAAGGAGCAGGAGGCCGGGGCGGGGACGGCGGATGTGTGCCGCCGGCACGGCATTTCGAGCGCCACTTTCTACAAATGGAAGGCCAAGTATGGCGGCCTGGAGGTGTCGGAGGCGCGGCGGCTGAAGGCGCTTGAGGATGAGACCCGAAGGGCAGCGCAGCAAACGCCCGGCTGAAGAAGCTGCTGGCGGAATCCATGCTGAACGAGGCCGCGCTCCGCGATCTTCTGGGAAAAAAATGGTAGGGCCCGCCGCCAAGCGGGAAGCTGTCGCCCATCTGCGGAATGCTTTCGAGATGAGCGAGCGTCGGGCCTGCTCGGTCATCGCAGCGGATCGCACCATGATCCGCTACCGCTCGATCCGGCCGGACGACAGTGCCTTGCGCGACCGCCTGCGCGGGCTTGCCCAGGAGCGTCGCCGGTTCGGCTATCGACGGCTGNTTCATCCTGCTGCGGCGCGACGGGGTAGTCGTCAGGGATCACCCGCNNCTCTACCGGCTTTACCGCGAGGAAGGCTGNCGGTGCGCCAAAGCGCCGCACTCGGCGCAAGGCCATCGGCACCCGCGCGCCGATCCTGGTGGAGGCCAAGCCCAACGCCCGCTGGTCGCTGGATTTCGTCCATGACCAGTTGGACAACGGGCGGCGCTTCCGCGTGCTCAACATCGTCGACGACGTGACGCGGGAGTGCCTGGCTTCGGTGCCCGACACCTCGATCTCGGGCGTACGGGTGGTCCGCGAGCTGACGGCGCTGGTGGCCCGGTGCGGCAAGCCGGAGATGATCGTGTCCGACAACGGCACCGAGTTGACCAGCAACGCCGTGCTGAAATGGGCGCAGGACCACTGCATGCAATGGCACTACATCGCCCCCGGCAGGCCCATGCAGAACGGATTCGTCGAGAGCTTCAACGGCCGCATGCGCGACGAACTGCTCAACGAAACGGTGTTCACCAGCATGGCCCAGGCCCGCGCCGTCATCGCCACCTGGGTCGCCGACTACAACACGACCAGGCCGCACTCGGCCCTGGGCTACCAGACACCGGCGGCCCACGCTGCCAAACTCAAAGCAATGGGGCCGGCCTCTCCGCCCCTCCGGGGCTCCGAGCCCGGCCCCATTGCTCAGACCGCGCCACACGGCGTAACTTCGCCCAAGGCTCTACTTACGGCCGGATGAAACTTCCAAGGCAGGTCAATGCCATGTCAATAAATCCACCGGCGGGCGTTGGCGGGGTTTGGCCGGTTGATGTGCCCCCGGGAAACCGATCGTTTTGAGTTAGAGTTTCCAGATGAAATAATGTGCCCCCGGACTTTGGATCGCCGGATGCTGGAGTTTCCGGAAAGTTCCTCGGGGGGCCACGGTGAACCTCGGTCTGGAGCTTCAGAGGCACTGCACATCAGAAAGTGGTTCTTGTCACCTTCTTTGCTCCGGGAGAGTATGGAATCTGGATGAGATGGACCAGAACGCCATGGATATATTCGACCTCAACAGAACGGTGATCGAGGATTACGAGCGTTTTGCCCGCTCGTTCACCAAGGTCAAGGCTACGGATATCCGCGGGCGTCTGGATGAACTGTATGCCGGGCGCCGTTTCTGGCCGGAGCCGCTGCTTCAGATCAGCCCCCGATTCAAGTCTGGTGGTTCCGTTGCCGAGCTTGTCCAAGGTAATGTGCTGAGCCCCGAATGCGCCGACATATTTGCTGCTCCCGATCTGGCGGACGGAACCCTTGCCCTGCATTGCCATCAGCGCGAAGCCATCGTCCTGGCGCATCGGGGGCGCAGCTTCGTGGTCACGACCGGTACCGGGTCGGGCAAGTCCCTGTGTTTCTTCATCCCCATCATCGACGCAGTGATCAGAGGGAGGGCCGCTTGCGAGCCGGCACGGACCAGGGCCATCGTCATCTATCCGATGAATGCTCTGGCCAACAGCCAGTTCGGTGAGCTGCGAAAATTTCTGGGGGAGCAATCTCCGCTTGTTACGTTTGCCCGTTTCACCGGTCAGGAAGGCCGGGCGGAGCGGGAAAGGATCGCCGCCAATCCGCCCGATATCCTGCTGACCAACTTCATGATGCTCGAACTCCTTATGACTCGTCAGGACGATATCGACCGTAAGGTGATGGCCAATTGTGAAGGTCTGTCCTTCCTGGTTCTCGATGAGCTGCATACCTATCGGGGCCGTCAGGGGGCTGACGTCGCCATGCTGGTGCGTCGGGTGCGCGAGAGGTTAATTGCTCCGGGAGACGGTCTCCAATGCATCGGCACTTCGGCGACCATGGCCAGTGGGGGAACGGAGGAGACGCGGGCAAAGATTGTTGCCGATGTCGCCTCCACTCTTTTTGCCACGGCCATTGGCCGGGCTGACGTCATCGAGGAGACGTTGGCCAGGGCGACAGATCCGAGCCGAACCGCGGAAACCGTGCGTGCCGATCTGGGCCCCGCCATAGAGGAATCCGTCGAGCATGCCTTCGGTGGAAAGACTACGGATACCGAGATTGTCCAGCACCCCCTGGCTATTTGGATAGAGACCACTCTTGGCCTGAATGTTCGTTCCGATGGCAAATGGGAGCGCGCGAAGCCGATGACGCTGGCAGATGCGACGCAAGCACTGGCCGAACAGTCCGGAGCGACACCCGACACAGCGGCCTCCGCCATTCGCAATTGCTTGCTGTCGGCCAGCCGTACCGAGTGGGATCGGACTGGGTGTGGCGCGGATCGTCCGTTCTTTGCGTTCAAATTGCACCAATTTATCAGCGGGGCTGGCAAGCTGCACGGAACACTGGAACCTCAAGGCCAGCGCCGCATCGTGTTCGACGGCCAAGTCTTCGACCCCGAATCGGCAAGCAAGCGTCTGTACGCGATACATTTCTGCCGGAATTGTGGGCAGGAGTTTCATCCGGTATCCCTTCGCTCAGAAGAAGGGGCGCGGAAGGTGACCAAGGCCGGGGGGAGGGCGGTGCGGTCGATGTAGACCTGATTGCCCAGGACCATGTCGACCGTTTCCGGCAAGGGGCCGCTGACCGGAGCCTCAGGCTTGCGCCGGGATGGCGACGCAAGCCACGGCTCCTCGTCATCGTCGTCTATGGGCAGGCGAACACCGAGGATGCGGCCCTGGCGGCTGGCCTCGTCGGTCAGGGCGGTGACCTCCGCCAGCGTCATTTTTCGGACCCCCGACAGGTATCGCCATTGATCGGGATGGGGTTCGAATTGGTCATCCAGGAAGACGCTGTTGCCGGCGTCGCGGGGGCGTCGCTGCAGGGGCAGGGCGATCAGGTTGCCGAACCCGCCCGCCGGCATGGTGTCCTGGTTGGGGAAGAAGCGGTCGTAAGAATCGAAGCCGAGGTCGGGGGCGCGCTCCATGGTCTCGGTCAGGACATGGGCGCCTAACCGGCGGGCCAACCCAGCCGGAATCTGCTCGGCGAAGAAGATCCAGACGTGGCCACCGTTGCCGGATCGGGATCGCTCCAATGCCGCAGGGATGTTCTTGATCCGGCAGGTTTCCAGGAAGGCGGCGACGTCGTCCCGCCATGATTTCTTGTCGAAATCGGCGGCGAGGAACCAGCAGCTCTCGTCCGCCATCATCGGATAGACGCCGATGATGAAGTCCCGTCCGTCCAGCCCTTCGCCACGCAGATGCTGGGTGATGACGGCTTCGGTCACGGGCAGGAAGTGCCGGTTGGGGCAGTCGCCGCATTTGACCTTCGGTTTGCCGCACAGGCGGGGCATCCATTCGTTGGCGCAGGCCGGCGAATAGCCCGACTTGCCACTTCTCGGATTGCTCCAGCGTTTGGGGAAGACATCCTCGCGTCCCCGGAACAGCGAGCGGAACAGGGCAATCTTGGTGGTGGGAGGGGACGCGCCGGTCACGCGGGCCGTTGGAGATTGTTCGGTAACCGTGGCGCGACGGTTGGCTTCGCCGGTCCGGAGACGGACAAGCCTGGATTCAAGATCGGCGCGTTCGGCATCCAGAGCCGTCAGCCGTGCCGTGATCGCTGCGATTTCGTCCGCCTCGGATACGATCATGAAAAACGGCGCGGGATCACCCTTGCTCCTGCCGCTCTGCTTCCGCCGTCAACAGTCGGATTGCGGCCGCCAGTGGGGGCAGATGTTCGCCGACGATGTTCCAGGTCGCCCGCATGTCGGTACGCTGGTATTCGTGCCGCAGCAGGTTGCCTATGGCGGCAATCTGCCGCCAGGGAATGTCCGGGGCCAGTTCCTTAAGATTGTCGGGAATATGGCGGCTGGCCTCGGAAATGATTTCCAGTCCGCGTTCGACGGCACGTTGCATACCCCAAGTGTCGGCATAGCTTTCGAAGCTGGCTTGGCCGATGACGGCTTCAATGCCGGAGATCGCCTCCATGATGTCGGTCAAGCGAAGCAGGACGGTACGTCCCATCTCAGAACACCAGCAGAGCTTCTGTTTCGATCCGGGGCCGAAGCATCGGATGCAGGCTGGCCCGGGTCATGACGTCGGATTCGGTGCCCAGGATACGGCTGACCTGCTCCTGGACGTCCACCAGTTCGATCAGGCTGAAACGGGGATTGTCGGTATCGAAGAACAGGTCCACATCGCTGTCGGCTCGCGCCTGCTCGCGGGCGACGGAGCCGAACAGATACAGATGCGCCACACCGAAGCGGTGCAGTTCCGCTTCGTGAGCCCGCAAAGCCGCCATGACCTGCTCGCGATCCATGTCCATCTCCTGGTCCGGTGGCGACTATACAACGTCGGAGGGGGCGGTGCAAAAGCGCCTTTGGCAGCAGGGGTCAGCCCTGGTGATGGGAAAACGGACGGATATTGGAGGCGGGGGTCATGGATTGCGCTGCTTCGTCGCTGCTTCCCCGCAGCCGCCAGCGGGAGATCCCGGAGATGATGCCGTCGGGGACGATCCGCATGGTGTTGACGATGCGGCCCTGATTGGCGGACAGCCATTTGCCCAGGCGCCTGCCGTTGATGGCGCCGCCGTCGCCGGCCACCGCCAGCAGGGCTTCCCGGAATTCGGGGTTGATGAAGTCCCCGCGAGTATAAAGGCCGGGAGCCTGGTCGGTGGCGACATCGATCACCTCCTTGACCGAGACGCGGCGGCTGCCGAGATGGGTGTGCCATTGCTCGATCACCGTGGTCAGGGCCTCCAGCTTGGGGTCGGCGCCGCGCACCTCCTCCATGGTGGCGCAAGGGTCGGCCTCGCCCAGCCAGATCAACCCGTCGCGGACCCAGCGCGACCATTCGGTGAAGGAACCCAGCGGCGTGGTCTGCTGCGGGCGGCCGGCGAGGTGGAAGGCGCGCAGGATGGTCAGCGCCGCCGCGACGTAATCGCCACGGGTGGCGGTGACCGTGGCGACCGGGTCGCGGTCGAACTCGCGCAGCTCGGGGCGCTCGACCCCGGCGTCCAGGGTGCAGCGGATGGCGCGCCGGGTCATGTCGCCGACCACGGTCAGGTTGTTGCCGGTGGCGAACACCATTGCCGTGCTGGGCACCTCGATATTGAGCGATTTTCCCAGCAGGCGGACCTTGAGCATGGGCTGGGTCAGCACTTGGCAAAGCAATTCGCCGCCGAGGCCGATCTCGCAATTGTCGATGGAGATCAGCGGGTCACCGGCGATCAGGGTGGCGCCCAGGCGCTTTTCCATTTCCTCCTCGGTCTTGCCCTGGGCGATGACCGCAGCGGGGCGGCCCGAGGCGATCATGCTGGCGATGTCGACCAGCAGGGATTTGCCCGATCCGGCGGTGGGAGCGTTGAAGCCGTGCAGCGGTGCCGCCGGCAGCGAGCGGCGGATGGTGGCGGTCAGCATCCCCGACAGCGCCACCGCCCGGTCGGCCCCGGTGACGAAGGGAAAGGTCTCGATCACGCCGCGCAGGAAACGCAGGGCCGACAGCGCCAGACCGCGATCCGGATGGGCGGGGATGGTGGGGAAGAATCTCCCTTGCGGATCGTACAGCAGGCCGGTGGCGGCATCATAGCCGGGCTGGTCCAGCAACGAGCCATCGGCGCGCAGCGTCGGAGCATTGATGATGCCGGTCAGCACCGGCAGCTTCCACATCCCTTCGCGGGCGAGATAGGTGTCGGCGATGCGCAAGGGGCAGTCGGTCGATACCCAATCCTCGGCGCGGGCGTCGAACCGCTCCCAATTGGCGGCGAAGGTCATGGCCTCGGAAATATGGTGGCGGTTGACGACGACGAGGCGCAGGGCGTTGACCTTGTGCCCGTCGGCGATGGTAACGGCGGACGAGGCCGGGCGCACCACCATGCTGCCGCGCTGATAGAGTGGCAGGTCGGCATTCATCATCGCCATCTCGCCTTCGCTGACCACGCGGGGGAGATCGCCGGCGGTAATGCGGATGGTGGGGCGGCCGGACGGTGCCCAGTCGCGCTTCATGCTCTGGCGGGGTGTGCGGGGTCGGGCGGCTTTGGGGCGTTCCCAGCCATTCTGCCTGGCCCTCCAGAACAGAGAGCCGACGCCGATGCTGCGGCCCGCCGCGAAGCCGGGCCATTTGTCCGCTGTCGCAATGGGATCGTTCTTGGCCGACTGGGCCGACCAGCTTTCCCACAGATCGGCCCCGTCCGATCCCAGGCCGGCATACAGGGCGAAGCCGACCTTGATCCAGTCGTCGTAGGGCAGGTCGTCGTTGGGGATGTGGGCCAGGGCGGACGTGACGGTCTCGCGGTCGGGGGCGGCCTCGACACCGGCGGCGATGGCGCCCACCGGAAGCCCTGCCGCCTTGCGTCCGGCGCGTTCTGTCCCCTTGATTTCGGCCCGTGTTTGGCCGCCGAGGCCGCGCAGTACCGTCTCGGCCTCGGCGATGAAGTCCGCGCATTGCTCTGCACTGACCACCGGCAGATCGCTGGCGGGCACCTCCAACGGCGAGTGGTCGGGCCAGGCATAGTCGAGCTGGGTGTCGGGATGGATGCCGAAGCCGACAAACTGCTGGCCGGTGGCCAGGATCTCGACGCGCATGCTGGTGCCGTCGGGCAGCAGCAGTTCCGGGGTCTGGATCTTGTCGAATGCCGGGGCCGCCCGCATCACCAGCAACAGCTTGGGGGCACGGCCGATGCGCTTCAGCGGCGTGTCGCCCAGCATGTCGCGGGCCAGTTGCTCGATCTCCGCCGCCGGTTGCTCGACCGGTACGTCGATGTCGATGCCGACGATGGTGCCGCACAGCAGGCCGGTATTGGTGCTGTCCGGGTATTTGTTGGCCCAGCGTTCGATCTCCGCCTCGTCGGCAACGGCGCAGAGGGTTTCCCAGCCGCGCATCAAGGGCCGCTTGCCGGCGGCCTTGATGGACAGGTGGGCATCCGAGATCGGCACCGGAAGGTAGCCGTTGCGCCGCAGGGTGCGGCGCAAGCCGACCAAGGTGGAGGAAGAGAGGGGGGGCTCCATGGTTAGCGCGATACCTCCCAGGCGGCGAAGACGTCTGGCCCGAATTCAGTCTTATTCTGAAGGGGGCGGCGCATCTGGAGCTGGGTGTGGGTATCGTAAACCCTGTGGCACAGGAGGCGCGGGTCCGGGCTATTCTGGACTTGCTGGAACAGCAGGTTGTCCAATGAAAGACGCAGACGCTCCAGACTAACCAGGGCCGCGACGGCTTCCTGATGGATGCAGCTTCCCAGGGGGCTGAAGCGGGTGACGGTCAGGATTTCATCCTGGGCCGTCTTGATGCTGTTGCCGATGGTGACGTGATCATCGGCCGAGATCAGGTGGTCGAAGGCGGTCATCACTTGCGGCCTCCCGCACGCGGCGCCGACGCCTTGCGCTCGACCTGGCGCTCGCGCTCCAGCAGCCAGGTGCGGACGGCCTCGATGCGGTACATGACCCGCTGGCCGATCACCGTATAGGGCGGGCTTTGGCGAAGCTGGCGGTCGCGCTGGGCGGTGCGCAACGAGATGCCGCGCTGGCGGCAGTACTCGTCCTCGTCAATATAGCCCAGGAAGATGTTGGTGTCCGCCGGGGTGGGGAGAGTGTCCGTCATGGTCGATACCTTTCGTGCCAAGCGGCGCAAGGCCGCGTCGGCACTCCAGATATCGGGGGGCGGGGGCATGAAAAATCGGTATTAAAATACCCATGAAATCATATTTTCATGGGGGATTTCATGGCCCCCTCAGTGTTTCATGGGGGTGCTCTTCAATTCGCGGTAAAGCTGCCGGAGGCTGTTTTCCAGCGAGGCCGGTTTGATCTGGTGCGCGGTGGGATGGGTGGCGTGCAGCCACTGGGAGAGATACTGGCATTCCCTGGCGAGGCTGGGTTCCATGATGCCGGCGGCGGCCCGGCGGCGCAGTTCGGGCATGATCAGCGTTTCGACCGAGGACGGGCGTCCCTGGGTGCCGCTGTACAGGGTGATCGGCGTTGGGGGCGGGGCGGCCTCCTCGACGGGACGGTTCTCATCGGCCGATGCCGGTTTGGCGCGGGCAGGGGGCGTGTCGGGGGCCTGCGGGTGGATCTGCTCCAGGATCGGATGGTCCGCCGGAATCTCCTCCGCCAGCAGGCAGCGAATGCCCCGGAACAGCAAATCGTGGCTCTTGGCGCTGTCCTCCTCCATATGGATGTCGAGGAAGGGCCAATAATGGGGTGGAATCGCCTCTTCGGGGGCATCGTGATGGCGGCGGCCGAATGCGATCCACCGGCCCGCTTCCGCATCCTTCTTCATTGCCCGCCGAATGCTGGTCATGGCCGAGGCCAGCAGGCGGCCATACTCGGCCAGATTGAGGTCGTAGGTTTGCCGGTCTTTCGCCGAACCGTCCGTGGTGGCGGTGAAAATCTCAGTTTCCCTGTCGCGGTTGCGCCGGATCCGCGCCATCGCCTCGGCAAGACTATGCCCGTCCGGCGTGGTCGTGCTGGTCAGCAAGACATCGGCAATTTCTTGCAGGCTCCGCCATCGGAGGGGTTGGGCGCGGCTGGCCATGCGGTCGCCTTTCTCATCAGGGCGCGGTCTTGGGTACGTACTGGACGCCCGGCAAGCCATCGAAATGCTGGTCGCAGGTGAGCAGGTCGGCGTCGTGGGCGAGGGCGGAGGCATAGATGACGGCGTCCGCCGTCGCCAGCCGGTGGCGAGCGCACAAATCCGCCGCCGACAAGGCGATGGTGGTGTCGAGATCGACGACGACGCAGGTCTCGGTGAACGCGATCACCTGATCGGCCTTGTCCTCCCCCACTTCTCGTGTCAGCCATTTGGCGAGTTCCAACTGCACCATGGTCGGAACCAGCCAGTCGCCGCGATCCGGCAACTGGCTGGCCAGAGCCGCGCCCACGGGCGAGCCGATCAGGCATTCGATCCAGGCCGAGGTATCGACGATGCGCAGCATGGGCCGCATCAGAACCGGTCGGTGCGGTCACGGTAGTCTTGCGGATTGGCTCCCCGCGCCAGTCCGAACAGCTCTTCGGGTTTCGGCACCGGCACCAGCATCACACCCTCGCCCTTGGGGATGAAGGCGAAGACCTGTCCAGCTTCCCAGTGCCGCGCCGTCCGCACCGCCTTGGGGATGGAGATCTGGAATTTGGTTGAGAGGGTGGCGATATCCTTTGTCGGCATGGCGGACTCCCATCGATCAGTGATTGGTAAGACGATAGCGCGCCGTGGCGCGGATTGAAACCACCCGCTACCGATTACACCGATTTTCCGTGTTTCTCGGTATGGCTCTTCTTCCCCGCCATGTCGATGGCCTTGCCCACATGGTCGGCGGCGGCGCGCAGCGGCTCGTCGTAGAGGTGGGCGTAACGCTGGGTGGTCTGCACCTGGGTGTGGCCCAGCATGGCGCCGATGATCGGTAGCGACGCACCGCCGCTGACCAGCAGCGAGGCGAAGGAATGGCGCAGGTCGTGGATGCGGGCGCCCGTGATGTCGGCCGCCTTGCACACCGCCGCCCAGGACCGCTTGACGTCGGTGAGCGGCTGGTCGCCGCCCTTGCCGGGGAAGATATATGGCCCTTCGGCGGTTTCCCTGATTCGCCGCAGCAGCGTCAGGGCATTGGCCGAGACCGGTACCCGGTGTTCCTTCCGTTGCTTGGTATGGGCGCTGGGCTTGGTCCATACCCCGGACTCCAGGTCGAACATTTCCCAGGTGGCCCCCAGCACCTCGCTCTTGCGGGCGCCGGTCAGCATCAGCATGCGGATGCACGGGTGGTGTCCTCGAGGAGAAACCCTGCTCGCCAAGGTTCCTCACGGCCACTGGAAAACCCTGACCTTCCTGGCGGGCCTGCGCCATGACCGGATCATCGCTCCCCTGGTCCTCGACGGCCCCATCAATGGGGCGACCTTCACCGCCTGGGTGGAGCAATCCTTGGCACCGGCCCTGGAACCCGGTGACGTCGTCATCCTCGATAATCTGGGAAGCCACAAAGGAAAGCCGGCACGCCAAGCCATTCGCAAGGTCGGTGCTCATCTGCTCTTCCTGCCGCCCTACAGCCCCGATCTCAATCCCATCGAGATGATGTTCGCCAAACTCAAGACCCTCGTCCGAAAGGCTGACGAACGAACCATCGAAACCACATGGAGGCGCGTCGGTAAACTCCTGGACGCTTTCCCTCCGCAGGAGTGCGCCGCATATCTGCGGCACGCAGGATATGCTTCAGCCTAAATCGGACAGACTCTAGCCGGCGGCGACCAGATCGAGATCACGGCGGAAGCCGGCGACCTGCTGCGTATTCCGGCCGGCACCGAGCACTGGTTTCGCCTCGGCCCGCGCCGCACCGTCGTGGCGGTGCGCTTGTTCGGAGCAAATCCCGACTGGCGGGCGGATTACACCGGAACGGAGATTCTGTTTCCCACCGAATGACTACGCCGCCAGGGACGGGTGGGATGGTTCGGCCGGGCTGGCGCGATCATGGCCTGAAAGCCCGCCCCATGGTCCGGAACCGGCCCGGACAGGTCCAAAAATAGAATCAATCTTTTTTCTACTATTTTAGTAGACTACAGTATTTATGACGCTGTATACCGGATCGACCTTCGGATTTCAGAGCAGGTGGCCATGGACACGGGAACCATTGAGCTTTCGGGTATCGGCCACACATTCGGCCGCCATGGCCCGCGGGTGCTGGACGGTATCACCCTCAAGGTTCCCCACGGCCAATTCCTCGCCCTGGTCGGCCGCAGCGGCTGCGGCAAATCGACCCTTCTGCACATGATCGCCGGCCTTATCCAACCCCAGGCGGGCGAGGTCCGTATCGGCGGACGGGTGGTGCGGGCGCCATCGGCCAAATGGGACGTCATGTTCCAGTCACCCTCGCTGCTGCCCTGGATGACTGCCGCCGGCAATGTCGCCCTCGGCCTGCGCTACGCCAAAGCCCCCAAGGCGGAAATCAGGAGCCGGGTCGAGGAATTGCTGGCCCTGGTCCATCTGTCCGAGCACGCCGGCGACAATGTCCAGGATCTGTCCGGCGGCCAGCAGCAGCGGGTCGCCCTGGCCCGTTCCCTGGCCACCCGGCCGGACGTGCTGCTGCTGGACGAGCCTTTCTCGGCCCTTGACCCCTTCACCCGCGCCACCCTGCAGCAGGAGGTGCGAACCATCGCCGCCGGCCAGGGACTTACCCTGGTGATCGTCACCCACGACGTGGACGAGGCCCTGCTGATGGCCGGGCGAGCCGTGGTGATGGCGCCTCGGCCGGGGCGCATCGTCGCCGACATCGCCCTCCCCGACCGGCAGCACGATGAACGCGCGTTTGCCGAAGCCCGCGCCGCGGTGCTGGCCCGCTTCGAAGCGGCATCCCCATCCGCAGTCCCGGACCGGATATCCAAGTCCTCCATCCGCCGTTTCTTCTTCCCCGCCCTCGGGCGGCAACCCCAGTCCTGACGGAGACGCAACATGTCCGACGGCAGCCCTCTGAAGCGCCCTATTTCCCGCCGCCGCTCCCTCGACATGCTCGCCGGCGGTGGCCTGGCCGCCTGGTTGGCGACCAGGGGCGGCCCCGGCTTCGCCGCGCCCCCCGAGGACGAGGTCGTCCGCATCGGCCATCTGCCCATCACCGACGCCACCGCCCTGCTGGTCGCCCACGCCATCGGCGCCTTCGAGGCCGAAGGCCTGAAAGCCGAGCCGCCGGTGCTGCTGCGCGGCTGGTCGCCCCTGGCCGAGGGCTTCGCCGCGGGCAAATTCAACCTGGTCCACCTGCTGAAACCCATTCCCATATGGATGCGCTACAACAACAAGGTACCGGTCAAAGTGGTGGCCTGGGCGCACACCAACGGTTCGGGCCTGGTGGTGGGCGGCAAGTCCGGCATCACCTCCTTCACCGACCTGGGCGGACGCCAGGTCGCCGTGCCGTTCTGGTATTCCATGCACAACATCGTGCTGCAAATCGGCATCCGCGCCGCCGGCCTGATTCCGGTGATCAAGCCGGCCGGCGAGGCCGTCGCCGGAAACGAAGTCAATCTCCAGGTGCTCCAGCCCCCCGAGATGCCCCCGGCGCTCGCCGCCGGCAAGATCGACGGCTACATCGTCGCCGAACCGTTCAACGCCCTGGGTGAGCTGAAGGCGGGCGGCAGGATTCTCCGCTTCACCGGCGACATCTGGAAGAACCACCCCTGCTGCGTGGTCACCATGCATGAGGCCGACACCAAGAAGCGTCCGGAATGGACCCAGAAGGTGGTGGACGCCGTGGTCAAGGCGCAGATCTACGCCTCGGCCAACAAGAAGGAGGTGGCCCGCCTGATCTCCCAGGACGGCAGGGGCTACATCCCGCTGCCGGCCGCCGTGGTGGAGCGCGCCATCGGCCATTACGACGACCCCGACTACGACGCCCTGGGCGCCAATCGCCACCGCAAGGAATGGGGCAACGGCCGCATCGACTTCCAGCCCTGGCCCTACCCTTCCGCCACCCGGCTGATCGTCGAGGCCATGGGCAAGACGGTGGTCAGCGGCGACAAGACCTTCCTCGACAAGCTGTCGCCCGATTTCGTGGTCCAGGACCTGGTGGACTACTCCTTCGTCAAGCGCTCCCTCGACCGCTTTCCCGAATGGAAGAACGATCCCAGCGTCAATCCCGGCGACCCGTTCAGCCGCGCCGAGATCATCCGGACATGAGCACGCATCGCCTGCTGTTCTCGGCCCTGGGCGTCGGCCTGCTGATCGGCCTCTGGTGGGCGGCGGCGCAAGGCGTGGCCGCCGACCCGCGCACCGCCGCCTTCGCCGGTTTCGCCCCCCTGCCCGCCGTTCAGGCGTTGACCGCCATGGCCGGAGGCGGTGAACTGAACCGCGCCATCGGCCCCAGCCTGGGCCGGGTGGCCGCCGGGCTCGGCTGGGCCGCCCTGCTGGGCATCCCGGTGGGGATCGCGCTGGGGCGCTCGCCGCTGCTGGGCGCGTTGACCCACCTGCCGTTCCAGTTCCTGCGCATGATCAGCCCGCTGGCCTGGATGCCGCTGGCGGTGATGGCCTTCCCCACCTGGGACGGGGCCATCATCTTCCTGATCGCGGCGGCCGCGGTGTGGCCCATCGTCTTCGCCACCGCCGCCGGGCTGGCCAAGCTGGACCCGCAATGGTTCAAGGTGGCCCGCAATCTGGGAGCCGGGGCGGTCCATCTGCTGACCACGGTGATCGTTCCGGCCATCGCCACCGACATCCTGACCGGTATCAGGCTGGCGCTCGGCGTCGCCTGGATCGTCCTGGTGCCGGCCGAGTTCCTGGGCGTCACCTCGGGCCTGGGCTATGCCGTCAACGACGCCCGCGACACCCTGTCCTATGACAGGCTGGCGGCCACCGTGCTGGTGATCGGGCTGATCGGCTTCTCGCTGGACGGCCTGTGCCTCGCCCTGATCCGACGCTTCTCATGGCGGAGGGCGGCATGAAGATCGCCGTCGCCGGCAAGGGGGGCGTGGGCAAGACCACGCTCACCGGCCTGCTGGCCCGCCAGATGGCCGAGGACGGCTATCGCGTCCTGGCCATCGATGCCGACCCCGACGCCAATCTCGCTTCGGCTCTGCCGCTGGACCATCCCGGCCCGGTCACGCCGCTGGCGGCGCGCACCGACCTGATCGATGCCCTGTCCGGGCGCGGCGCCCTGCCCGGCGGCATGGTGCTGCTCAACCCCGACATCGGAGCCGTTCTTCCCGAGTTCCGCAGGACCTGGGGCGGGCGGCACAGCCTGCTCACCCTGGGCTGGCACAAGGGCGGCGGCGAGGGCTGCTATTGCGCCGAGAACGCCGTGCTGAAACGGGTCCTGTCAACCGTCCTGCCGGGCGCCACCGACGTGGTGCTGGTGGATTCGGAGGCCGGGCTGGAACATCTGAGCCGGGGCACAGCGCAAGCGGTCGACGCGGTGCTGGCGGTGGTGCAGCCGGGCAGCCGCAGCGTGGAAACCGCCTTCGCCATCCGTGAGCTGGCCGCCGCCCTGGGCATCCGCGCCGTCTTCCCGGTGCTGGTGGGCGAACGCGGACCCGAGGACGTGGATGCGGTGCAGTCCACCCTGGGCGATTGGCCGATCCTGGCCCATCTGGCCTGGGAGGATTCGATCCGCCGCGCCGACCTGGAAGGCCGGCCGCCGCCCATTCCCGAATCCTTCCGCCCGGCCCTGCGCCGGCTGATCCTGACCCTGGCCTCCGCCTGCCCCCTGGAGCATCCATGACCCCCGACGAGCTCAAGGCGCACCGCGCCTCCTACCCCTCCCGCGCCCAGGTGCGCGAAACCCCCCCGGACCCGGCGGTGCGCGCCCTGCTCGACCTTGCCGCCGAGAAGGGCATTTCCACCGTCTTCGACCGTTTCGATAAGCAGAAGAACCACTGCGGCCACGGCCTGACCGGCGTGTGCTGCCGCATCTGCCACATGGGGCCGTGCCAGGTGACACCCCGGGCGCCGCGCGGCGCCTGCGGCGCCGATGCCGACGTCATCGTGGCGCGCAATATCCTGCGCTGGATGGCCGGCGCGGTGGCCGCGCACGGGGCGCGGGGGCGCGAAGTGATCCTGGCGCTGAAAGCCGCCGCCGAGGGGCGCCTCGACCAGCCCATCCGGGGCGTCGCCAAGCTGAACGCCGTGGCCAAGGCGCTGGGCCTCTTCGACGAGGCCAAAAGCGTCCAGACCCTGGCCGCCGAGGTGGCCGACGTGCTGCTCGACGACATGAGCCGCACCGTGCCGGGCGACCACCGCACGCTGCGTGCCCTGGCCCCGCCCGAACGCATCAAGGTATGGGAGGAACTGGACATCCTGCCCATCGGCTCGCAGCAGGAAGTGTTCGAGGCCCTCCACCGCACCGGCGTCGGCACCGACGGCGACTGGCGGAACCTGATGAAGCAGTTCCTGCGCACCGGCCTGGCCTTCTCGTGGTCGTCGGTGGCGGGCTCGGCCATCGCCATGGACATCCTCTACGGCCTGCCGCAGCGCTCGCGCATCGCCACCAACGTGGGCACCCTCGACCCGGCCTGCGTCAACATCGCCGTCCACGGCCATTCGCCCGTACTGGTCAGCGCCATCGTCGAGGCCGCCGACGCCCCCGATATCCAGGAACAGGCGAAGGCGGCCGGCGCCACCGGAATCAAGTTCTACGGCATCTGCTGCTCCGGCCTGTCGGCCCTTTACCGCCACGGCGACGTCCATCCGCTGGCCAATGCCGTGGGGGCCGAACTGGTGCTCGCCACCGGGGCCATCGATCTGTGGGTCGCCGATCTGCAGGACGTCTATCCCGGCATCATGGACGTAGCCGAGTGCTTCCACACCAAGGTGGTGACCACCAGCGATTCCGCCCGCCTGCCCGGCGCCATCGCCATGGGCTTCGACCACCGCCACGCCAATATCGGCGAGACCCGTGCCATGGCGCGCAAGATCGTCGAGATGGCCATCGCCAACCAGCCGCTCAGGAACGCCGCCAACGTCCATATCCCGCCGGTCACCGCCGAGGCCGAGATCGGCTTTTCGGTCGAGAATATCGGCGAGGCGTTCGGTGGGCCGGCGGCATTGCTCGACGCCCTGAAAAGCGGAGCGATCCGCGGCATCGTCAATCTGGTGGGCTGCAACAATCCCAAGATTCCCTATGAGGTGGCCATTTCCAGGGTGACCGACATTTTGCTCGCCCACGACGTCCTGGTGCTGACCAACGGCTGCGCTTCGTTTCCGCTGCTCAAGCAGGGATATTGCACCACCGGCGCCCTGGACAAGGGCGGCGACGGCCTGCGCCAGGAACTGGGCGAAAGGAACCTGCCGCCGGTGCTGCACATGGGCGAGTGCCTGGACAATGCCCGGGCTTCCGGCCTGTTCCGCATCCTGGCCGATGCCGCCGGCCGGCCGATCAAGGACATGCCCTTCGCCTTTTCCAGCCCGGAATGGTCCAACGAGAAAGGTGTCGGCGCCTCGCTCAGTTTCCGTCTTCTCGGCCTCAACTCGTATCACTGCATCCCGGCTCCGGTCACCGGCTCGGAGAACGTACAGCGCTTCTTCGAGCATGACACCGCCGACATCCTGGGCGGCGTCATGGTGGTGGACAACGATCCCGAGGCGCTGGCGCTCCGCCTGATCACCGACCTCGATACCCGCCGGGACCAGCTCGGCTGGCCCCGTCCTTCCGCCCGGAGCACCGCGCCATGACCACCATTCGCCCCCCGGCCGGACGCGGCCGCACCTATGACGACATCACCCAGACCATCGGCGACACGCCCCTGGTGCGCATCAACCGGCTGGCCGCCAAGGCCAAGGCCCGCGCCACCCTCTACGCCAAGCTGGAGTTCTTCAACCCGCTGTCCTCGGTCAAGGACCGCATCGGCAAGGCGATGATCGAGGCGGCCGAGGCCGACGGCCTGATCACGCCGGGCCGCACCGTTCTGGTGGAGCCCACCTCGGGCAATACCGGCATCGCGCTCGCCTTCGTGGCGGCGGTCAAGGGCTATCGCCTGATCCTGGTGATGCCGGATTCCATGTCCCTGGAGCGGCGCAAGATGGTCATGCTGCTGGGCGCCGAACTGGAACTGACCCCGGCGGCGCGCGGCATGACCGGAGCGGTGGAACGGGCCCGCGAGTTGACCACCGAACTGAATGACGCCGTCATGCTGCAGCAATTCGAGAACATCGCCAATCCCCTGATCCATCGCGCCACCACCGCCGAGGAAATCTGGAATGATACCCAGGGCCGGGTGGACGTCATCGTCGGCGGCGTGGGGACCGGCGGTACGCTCACCGGCATCGGCCAAACCCTGAAGTCCCGCCGCCCCTCGCTCCGCATCGTCGCGGTGGAGCCCGAGGCCAGCCCGGTCCTGTCAGGCGGCCCGCCCGGCCCCCACAAGATCCAGGGTATCGGCGCCGGCTTCGTGCCACTGATCCTCGATCGCGGCATCATCGACGAGGTCCTGACCATCTCCAACGAAACGGCCTTCGACACCGCCCGCAAATCCGCCCGCCTGGAAGGCATTCCGGTGGGAATTTCGTCGGGCGCCGCCCTGGCCGCCGCCCTGGAAGTGGCGGCGCGACCCGGCATGGAAGGCAAGACCGTGGTGGTGATCGTGCCATCCTTCGCCGAGCGCTACCTGTCCACAGCGCTGTTCGACGGGCTATAGCGCCTCTTCGCGCGGAAGGGGGCGCGACGTATCGCCCCCTGTTTCCATTCAAAAGAATGGGGCGGGTGGTCGCCCACCCGCCCCGGTATCACAGCGAAAAGCCGGATTACTTGGCGTTCTTATAGCCGTAGCCGCCCCAGCCCCACTGGTCGTGGTGGCGCCAGCCGTCACGGTGCCAGGTATAGGCATAGGGGTCGAGCATCTGCGGCTTGATGGAGGTCACCGAGGACACGGGCAGCGCCTCCATGGCCTGGCCGGGCTTGGCCGCCTGAAGCTTCGAGAACGGCACGACGCTGACCGTCAGGTAGCGGCCGTCCCTAAAACTCTCGGTCCGGGCATAGGTCTTGGAGTTGTAGACCACCACGCCCTTGTTGGCGCTCCAGCCGCTGTGCTCCTTGGCGGTGAGCAGGGCGGCGTTGAAGCGACGCTGCCAGGCCTCGGCCACGTAGACGATCTCTTCCTGCTGATTGGTCGGCCGGTAGCGGCTGCCGATATAGCTCAGGATGTCGACCGAATAGCCGGACACCATGGCATGCGCCTCGTCGGTGATGGTGACCTCGAGGTTCTCGCCGCTGGCATCCTTCAGCGCCGCGTTGATCAGCGGCACGTCGGTCTGCATGGACTGGTCGACCACGGATTTATAGAGGGTCTGCTTGACGGTCTCGACCACCGGGCGGGTCCGGGGATCGTAGGGATTGGCCACCGGCTCCAGCACCTGCAGGGACTGATCGGCCCTGTTGTAGACGGCGAAGGTGCCGACCAGCGCGGTCAGGTCGTTCTGGTACGTGCCGGCGGGCACCACGTAACGCATTTCCGCCGGCGGAACGAGGTTGGTCGGCTTCGCCTCGGTGGCGTAGTGGACGCCCGAGCATCCCGCCAAGGCGGGCAGGACGCAGGCGATCATCATGGTGATACGGGACTTGTTCATCGTGTTTGCTCCCACATCTCATTGTGCGATGGGGCGACCGTCCGGATTGCGATTCCGTCGGTCACCTCCTGGCTGATCAATAGTCGAAAAGAATCTCGACGCGACGGGCGCGGCCGTCTTGGGCCATCCCCCAGGTCTCGCCGGGGCGTGCTTCGACCGAAGTGGTGCTGCCGCCCAGCTTGGCGATCTCGGCGGCCACCGCCTGAGCGCGTTCGCGGGAGAGGCGGGCGTTGGTCGCGGCCGAGCCGGTACGGTCGGTGAAGCCGATGACCCTGACCGCCTTCGGCTTCAGGTTCTTCTGATCGGCGACAACCAGCTTCAGCCGCTCGATCGCTTCCGCGGTCAGCTTGCTGGAACCGGGCGCGAAGAACACGGCATTGCCGCCATGATAGCCGCCCCAGCCTCGACCGTGGCCGCCATAGGCATAGCCGCCGTAGCCGCCGTGGGACCAGGCGGCCCCCGCCAGAGTGACTTCGACACGGCGATTCTTGGCCTCGGCGACATTGTCGCCGGTCTTGACGGCGAGACTGGCCTCGCCGAGGGCGTTCTCGGCGATGATGGCCGGATTGACGCCCAGCTTGACCAGTTCCGCCGTCACGGCATCGGCGCGATGGCGTGCCAGCCGCATGTTGGCATCGACGGAGCCGAGGGTATCGGTAAAGCCGGCCACCGACACGACCGGAGCCCGCATCTGCGCCTGGGCGGCAGCCACCTCCTTCAGGGTCTGCACCGCCTGGGCCGAAAGCTGCGACGAGCCGAGGGCGAAATTGACGACGAAGTTGCGGCGCAGATCGGCGGCAACCTCGGTCACCCCGACCGACTTCTTCAGCATGGGCTCATGAGCCAGGAAGGTGGTCCGGCAAGGCCCGTTGGCGATGCCTTCGGCCTCCTGCTCCAGCCAGCAGTCGAAGGCCACCTGGGCCTTGGCGGCGGCGGCCGGAACGCGCTGGGTGGCCCCGCCCTCGAAATAGCCCATGAGGCGCGCCCGGGCCGCGGTCAGCTCGGGAACGGCCGAGGCGGGGACGTTGCGCTGGCTCAACTGGTCCGGCAGAACCGCCTCGCCGGCGCCGGCCCTCAGGCCCTTGCGAGCGGTCTCCGAGGCATCGACCCATTCGACTTCCGTCTGGGTCTGCAGCCTGGTGTACGCCTGGTACTCCTGGAAGAGAGACTGCGTGAAGGGGGTACCGCCCGAGGCCCGGGAGCCAAGAATACTTTGCACGTCCGAGACGTCCGAAGGCGTCGCACAAGCAGCCAAGGCTGCGGTGGCAGCCAAACCCACCCAGCGTGTGATCTTCATCATTTCTCACTCCTCATCCGGTAAATGGCATTGATTATCGTTATGCCCGACCACCGCTCCGGCAAATCAGCCGGAGAAGCAGAACAAGTTGCCAAAAAGCGAGATTTTAAGAGCCAGCAATTGGGGATTCTTAACGCTACAGTTGCCCGTATGAACGCCCCCTCCAGAGGTACTGGAATTGATTAGAGTAGTTCAGATTTTCTATCTCGGCTACCCGGTAAACACCGGAGGGCAACATAGTGTCGAAAGCCGCATATTTCCGGGGGATTTTCACTTCTCTGCTCCCTGGCGGCACGATATCCTGCCCTCCGGTCACGGATCGGGGAGAATTGGCGATGGTGCAGACCGCAAGGCTGGTCGTCGGGGCGGCGGTTTTTCTGTTGTCGTTCCCGGCCTTGTCCTCCCCCTTCAACTGGACCGACAATTCGGTCGCCTACCGCTATTCCCCCTATTTCCGCGAGCCGGGAATCTCCAAGGACGGCAAGGCCCGCGACATCCCGAAGAACATCATCTCGCTCAGCCATTCCGACGGCTGGGATTACGGCGGCAATCTCGCCATCCTGGATATCTTGAAATCGTCCAGCGCCGATCCGGCCAAGGAAGGCGGCGACGGCGCCGTCGAGCTTTACGGCGTGCTGCGCTCGGATTTCTCCATCCCGCGCATCCTGGGCGACAAGAGCTTCAAGCTGGGGCCGGTCAAGGACGTGATGATCGAGCTGGGTGGCGATCTCAATATCAAGAACACCACCTTCGGCTCGCGCAAGCGCATGCCGGTGGCGGGGTTGGCCATGGCGCTAGACGTGCCCGGCTACTGGACCCTGGCGGCGTTGTGGGACAAGGAATGGAACCACAACGGCGTGGTGGGCCGCCCGGTCACCTTCAACAGCACGGCACGCTTCGAGACCGCCTGGGGCATTCCCTTCCGGCTCGGCGAGGAAGGCTTCACCTTCACCGGCTTCGGCATCGTCAACGGCCCCAAGGGGCGCGACGGTTTTAACCAGCAGACCCGCACCGAGACGCTGCTGCATGCCAAGCTGCTTTACGACCTGGGCGCCCTGTTCGACGACCCCGGCCGCCTGAAGGCCGGTTTCGGCTGGCAGTACTGGCATTCCAAGTTCGGATCGGACCACACCGCCAACCAGGGTTCCATCGAAAGCGCCCCGTTCCTCGAGGTCCAGGTCCATTTTTAATGGGCCGGCGCGGGTTTATCCATTATCGCGATTTGTGGAGTGGTTCATTCAGGTTATCCTGCTCAACGCCTGATGCTGAAGGGGAGGAACGTCGATGCTCGTTTCCGAAATCCTGAACAAGAAGGGTAACAAGATTTTCAAGATTCTGCCGTCCAAGACCTTGATCGAGGCCGTGCAGGGCATGGCTGCCTTCAAGGTGGGGGCGGTGCTGGTGGTGGATGAGCGGGACAAGACGCTCGGTATCTTCACCGAACGCGACGTCACGCGCTGTCTGGCGGCCCACGGCGCAGCCATTCTGGAAAGCCCGGTGGGCGACCACATGACCCGCGATCCGCTGACCTGTCAGGCGGACGATACCGTCGCCTCGGTGATGAGTACCATGTCGACCCACCATTTCCGCCACATGCCGGTGGTGGATAACGGTCAGTTGAAGGGGATCGTCTCCATCCGCGATCTGGTATCCAACAGCCTGGAGCGGGCCGAGTTCGAGGCCGAGGCCCTGCGGGCCTACGTTACCGCCGGATAAATCTGAAAATCGTGCGCGGAGGGCCGTCGGCCCTCCGCGTGCAGGATCACCCGGCTCTTGCCGCCGCGCCTTAGGCGAAATACCGGCTCAGATTGCGGCGGATACGCTCCTTGACCGCCTCGGCGGCCGAAGGCGCCTCGAAGGCCTGGCCGGTGACCGTCTCGAACAGCGAGATGTACTTGGCCGAAAACTCCACCAGGGTGTCGTCGGGAATGACCGGGATGGGCTGGGTATAGGGATCGCAGCGCGCCGCGATCCAGATGCGCAGGAATTCCTTGTCCAGGCTTTCCGGCTCCTCGCCCTTGGCGTGGCGCCCGGCATAGCTGTCGGCCTTCCAGTAGCGGCTGGAATCGGGAGTAAGGATCTCGTCGGCCAGGGTGATCCGCCCTTGCGCATCCACGCCGAACTCGAACTTGGTGTCCACCAGGATCAGGCCGTTCCTGGCGGCGATCTCGCGCCCGCGGGCGAACAGGGCCAGGGACAGGCGCGCCAGTTCGTCCCACTGGGCCTGGCTCAGCAGGCCGCGCCCGACCACCTCTTCCGGCGAGACCGGGGCATCGTGCCCCCCCACCTCGGCCTTGGTGGTGGGCGTCAGGATGGTGGCCGGCAGCTTGTCGTTCTTCACCATGCCGTCGGCGAATTCCAGGCCGTACATGGTGCGGCGCCCCGCCTTGTACATGGACCAGATGGAGGTATCGGTGGAGCCGGTGAGATAGTCGCGCACCACCATCTCGATGGGCAGCATGTCGAGGCGCTTACCCACCACCACGTTGGGATCGGGATACTCGATCACGTGGTTGGGGCAAATGTCCCGGGTGGCCTCGAACCAGAAGCGCGCCGTCTGGGTCAGCACTTGGCCCTTGAACGGCACCGCCGCCAGCACCTGATCGAAAGCGCTCTGGCGGTCGGTGGAGATCAGGATGCGCCGCCCGTCGGGCAGATCGTAGTTCTCGCGCACCTTGCCGCGATAATAATTGGGCAGTTCGGGGAACTCGGCTTCGGTAAGCACGCCGGGGATGGCGGCGCGGATCGCGGCGGCGGAGAGCATGTCCAGACTTCCAAGGAAAGAGGGACTGCCTTTATCGCATTCCCGCGAGCGGCGGGCAAGGGAACCGCCCCGGGACCAAACCGGCGCGGATTATATTGTTGTGCAGCACAACAGTTTTTGTTCTCAACAATGCCCTTGACGAACGGGAACGACTGCCTCACAGTCGTAAACATCAAAGTCGCCGCAGAGCGACCCAGGAGGCTTTCGAACGCGAAAGGGACGTCCCAATGTCTGACAACACCACGAGTCTGTCCGCGTCACGGACCATTACCCGCCGCCAGTTCACCACGGCCGCGGCGGCCGGCGCTTTGGTCACCACCACCGGGTTGCCGCTGCGCTCCGCCCGTGCGGCGACGCCGCTCAAGCTGGGTGTACTGCTGCCCCGCTCCGGGCATCTGGCCCTGATCGGCCAGGCCTGCCAGCGCGGTGCCGAGATCGGCCTGCCCATGCTGCGCGATATGGGTTATTCCGTCGAACTGATGAACGCCGACACCGAGTCCAATCCGGACGTGGGGCGCACCCAGGCGGAAAAGCTGATCCGCGAAGGCGCCAACATGCTGATGGGCTGCTTTGATTCCGCCACCACCCTCGCGGTGGCCGGCGTCGCCGAGCAGAAGGGCGTGCCCTTCGTGGTCAACATCGCCTCCGAGCCCAAGCTAACCGAGCAGGGGTTCAAGTACGTGTTCCGCAACTTTCCCTCCGCCGGCATGCTGGGCAAGGGCGGGCTGCTGCTCTACAAGGACATCTTCGCCGCCACCGGCGTGACGCCCAAGACCGCCGTGCTGCTGCACATCAACGACAGCTTCGGCATGGCCATGCTGGGCGGCATCAATGCCCTGATGCCCAAGCTGGACATGCCGTTCCAGATCGTCGAGACCATCGCCTACGACCCCAAGGCCCGCGACCTCTCCATCGAGGTGGCCAAGGCCAAGGCGGCCAAGGCCGATTTCGTCATGACCGTCACGCGGCTCAACGACGCCATCCTGCTGGTCCGCGAAATGGTCAAGCAGCAGGTGGAGACCATGGGCATCATCAGCCCCGGCGCACCCGGCATGTACGACAAGCAGTTCTTCAAGGCTCTGGGCAAGTACGCCGAATACTGCACCACCAACGTGCCGTGGTTCGATCCCAAGCAGGAGATGGCCAAGGCCCTGGAAAAGACCTTCGAGAAGGCCTTCCCCGACGAAAGCTGCGACCTGAACGTCGGCTTCACCTTCGAGGCCGTGCTGATCGCCGCCGATGCCCACAAGCGGGCCGGCAGCAACGATCCGCAGGTGTTGACCGAGGCGCTGCGCGCCACCAACCTCTCCAAGCGCGCCATGCTGGGCGGAGCCATCAAGTTCGAGGCCAACGGCCAGAACATGAACCTGATCTCCGCGGCGGTGCAGAACCTGGGCGGCAAGCCGACGGTGACCTTGCCTTCGGCCTCGGCCGAGGCCAAGCCCATCTTCCCGATGCCGCCGTTCAAGGGCCGCACCTAAAAGCAGCGATATCGGCAATGCTTGGCGGGGAGCCGGGATGGACGCCACCTTCTTCATGAACGTGATCAGCGCCGGTCTGTTGACCGGCCTGGTCTACGGCTTGATGGCCCTTGGGCTGTCGGTCATCTTCGGCGTCATGCGCGTGGTCAATTTTGCCCATGGCGACATGATGGTGGTGGCGATGTACGCCGCCTTCCTGCTCTACACCAAGCTGGGGATCGAACCGGTCCCCGCCCTGCCGCTGGTGGCCGGCGGCCTGTTCGTCGTCGGCTACCTGCTGCAGCGCTTCCTGATCAACCACTTCCTGGGCGTCACCGAGCACATCCAGTTCCTGCTGCTGCTCTCGGTGGCCATGATCATCACCAACGTGGTGCTGATGGTGTTCGGCCCCGACGCCCGCAACATCCAGCTCGATGCCAGCTTCGAGAGCTACTCGCTCGGGCCGCTGGTGCTGGACAAGGTCCGCGTCATCGCCGCCTTCACTGCCGGCGGCGTGGCGGCGCTGCTGTGGGCTTTCTTCCGCTACACCACCACGGGAACCGCCATCCGCGCCTGCGCTGATAATCCGGTGGGAGCCCGCGTGGTGGGTCTCAACGTGGAGAAGCTCTACGCCATCACCTTCGGCATCGGCACCGCCTGCGTCGGTGCCGCCGGCTGCCTGCTGCTGCTGCTGGTCGACGTGCATCCGCACCTGTCGTCGGATTACACGCTGCTGGGCTTCATCATCGTCATCCTGGGCGGGTTGGGCAGCCTGGGCGGCGCCCTGCTGGGCGGCATCCTGGTCGGCCTGTCCGAGGCACTGTCGGGCGTGCTGATCGCCCCCAGCCTGAAAAGCATGTTCAGCTTCGGCCTGCTGATCCTGATCCTGCTGCTGCGCCCGCAAGGCATCCTGGGGAAGAAGCCATGAGCGCCCTTCTCCAAGACCGCCGCGCGGTCCTGCTGCTCGGCCTGCTGGCGATCCTCGCCCTGGCTCCGCTGGCGGCCGGCGATTATATGCTGTCCATCCTGATCACCGTCCTGCTGCAGGCCTATCTCGGCATGAGCTGGAACGTCATGATGGGCTTTGCCGGCCAGTTCTCGCTGGGCCACGCCCTCTATGTCGGTCTGGGGGCCTATGCCGGCGGCGCCCTGTTCGTCCATTACGGCACGCCGCCGTGGATCGGCGCCTTTGCCGGCATGGCGGTCTCGGCCGCCGCGGGCGCGGTGATCGGCACGCTCGGCTTCCGTTTCAAGGTGATGGGCGTCTATTTCGCCCTGCTGACCATCGCGTTTGCCGAGTTCACCCGCGTGCTGTTCGACCACTGGGGCTGGGTGGGCGCCTCGTCGGGGCTGTTCCTGCCCCCCGCCCCCAACAACAGCCCGGACAATCTGTGGCTGCTGCGCGGCTCGACCACCATGTTCTACTACGTGATCCTGGGGATGACGGCGGGCGCCTTCTGGTTCTGCCGCGCCCTTCTGATGCGCCGCATCGGCTATTACTGGCAGGCCATCCGCGAGGATCAGGACGCCGCCGACGCGCTGGGCATCGACGTGTTCAGGAACAAAATGATCGCCGTGCTGATCTCGGCTTCCATGACCAGCCTGGGCGGCATGTTCCTGGCCTTCTTCAACAACAACCTCTACCCGGAAAGCATCTTCTCCATGCATCGCTCCATCGAGCTGATGCTGGGCACCATCATCGGCGGCATCGGCACCCTGTTCGGGCCGATCCTGGGCGCCGTGGTGCTGACCGCGCTGGGCGAGGGCCTGACCATCCTGGGGGCCCATATCGGCATCGACGGCGTCAAGCAGATCGCCTACGGCATCTGTCTGATGCTGATCCTGGTCCTGAAGCCGGGCGGGCTGTGGCCGTGGCTGCGCAAACTCCTGCGCCTCGAGGGAGACGGCCGATGAATACCGCCGCTCCCATGCCCCTCCCGCCCATGCTTGTCGTCGAGAATCTGGGCAAGAGCTTCCGCGGCCTGCGCGCCGTCAACGCCGTGGCCTTCACGGTGCCCAGGGGCGACATCGTCGCCCTGATCGGCCCCAACGGGGCGGGCAAGACCACCACCTTCAACCTGATCGCCGGGGCGCTGCCGCCCAGCGACGGCAAGGTGATACTGGACGGCGAGGACGTCACCGGCCTGGGCCAGGCGGCCATCTGCCGCGCCGGCGTGGGCCGTACCTTCCAGATCGTCAAGCCCTTCGCCGGGCTGACCGTCGAGGAGAACGTCATGGTCGGAGCGCTCCGCCATGACGATGGCGACGTGGAGAAGGCGAGAGCCGCGTCCCGCGCCATCCTCGACCTGCTGGAGCTCGGCGACCGCGCCAAGGACCCGGCCCAGACCCTGACCCTGCCCGACCGCAAGCGTCTGGAGGTGGCCAAGGCCCTGGCGACGCGGCCCAAGCTGCTGCTGCTCGACGAGGTGATGGCCGGCCTGCGCCCGGTGGAATGCGACCGCATGGTGGCGATCCTCACCGGGCTGAACCGGGAAACCGGGCTGACCATCCTGCTGATCGAGCACGTCATGCGCGCCGTGATGGCGCTGTCCCACCACGTGGTGGTGCTGCACCACGGCGAGAAGATCGCCGAGGGCACCCCCGCCGAGGTTACCAGCCATCCCAAGGTGCTGGAATGCTATCTGGGAGAGGATCACGAATGATGCTGGAAGTTCGCGATCTCGACCTCTATTACGGCGACGCCCAGGCTCTGGACGGCGTATCCCTCGACGTGGCCGAGGGCGAGGTGGTGGCCATCATCGGCGCCAACGGGGCCGGCAAGACCTCGCTGATCCGCGCCATCGCCGGCATGAAGAAGCCGGGCCGGGGCACCATCCGTTTCGACGGCCACGACATCACCGGGCGCCTAAGCTCGGTGATCTGCGACCTGGGGGTGGCCCAGGTGGCGGAAGGCCGCCAGATCTTTCCGAGCATGAGCGTAAGGGAAAACCTGGAGATGGGCGCCGTGCTGCCCCGGGCACGGAGCAAGCGCAAGGAAACGCTGGAACGCTGCTACACCATGTTCCCCAAGCTCAAGGTCCGCTCGGATCAGGCGGCGGGAACGCTGTCGGGCGGCGAGCAGCAGATGCTGGCCATCGGCCGCTGCCTGATGGGCCAGCCGCGCCTGATGATGTTCGACGAGCCGTCGCTCGGCCTGGCGCCCGCCGTGGTCGGCGAGATGTTCAAGATCATCAAGGCCCTGCATGAAGAGGGCATGACGGTCATCCTGGTGGAGCAGAACGTGTCGGCCTCGCTGAAGCTGGCCGACCGGGGCTATGTGCTGGAAAACGGCCGCGTGGTGCTTTCGGGCACCGGCAGCGGCCTCTTGAACGACGACGGGGTCCGACAGGCCTATCTGGGTCTGTAAGAACCAGAGACCCCGCGGGGACGACAATAAGGAAGCGGTCCAAGAAGGCGGCGAGGAGAACACTATGAATTCGGTTGCTTGGGCACCCATCAATTTCGCACCCGCGCGGGTGGAAGTGGAAAAGCTGGACGACGGCGCCTTCATTATCCGCTCGCCCGACAGCCTGAAACCCTATTCACGCTGCCTCGGCGACCTGCTGGTGCATTGGGCCGAACGCATCCCCAACCGGACCTTCCTGGCCCAGCGCGACGGCGACGGCTGGCGCCGGGTGACCTGGGCCGAGACCCTGGACAAGGTCGAATCCATCGCCCAGTCCCTGCTGGACCGCGGGCTGAACAAGAACCGGCCGGTGATGATCCTGTCGGACAACAGCATCGACCACGCCCTTCTGGCCCTGGCCGCCATGTACGTCGGCATCCCGGTGGCGCCCATCTCGCCGGCCTATTCGCTGGTGTCCCAGGACCATTCCAAGCTGAAGTACATCGCCGACCTCCTGAAGCCCGGTCTGGTCTATGCCGCCGACGGCGCCCGCTTCGCCGACGCCCTGGTGATTCCAGAACTGGCCCGCGTCGAGGTGGTCACCAGCACCAATCCCATCGCCTGCGGCGTGACCTTCGACGCCCTGCTGGCCACCACTCCCGGTCCCGAGGTCGAAGACGCCTTCGCCGCCGTGCGGCCCAGCACCGTGGCCAAGATCCTGTTCACCTCGGGCTCCACCGACATGCCCAAGGGCGTGATCAACACCCAGAAGATGCTGTGCTCCAACCAGCAGGCCGTCCGTCAGGCCTGGCCCTTCCTGCTGGAAAGCCATCCGGTGCTGGTGGACTGGCTGCCCTGGAACCACACCTTCGGCGGCAACCACAACTTCAACATGATCCTGCGCCACGGCGGCACCTTGTATATCGACGAAGGCAAGCCCATGCCCGGCCTGGTGGAGAAGACGGCGGCCAACCTCAAGGAGGTGTCGCCCACCCTCTACTTCAACGTGCCGCGCGGCTTCGACATGCTGATTCCGCTGCTGGAGAAGGACGACGCCCTGCGCGAGAACTTCTTCCGCGATCTGAAGATCATCTTCTACGCGGGCGCCGCCCTGCCCCAGAACCTGTGGGACAAGATGGAACAGTTGTCCATCCGCACCCTGGGCCACAAGGTGCGCATGGTGTCGTCCTGGGGCTCCACCGAGACCTCGCCCATGATCACCACCGTGCATTTCGACATTCCCAGGGCCGGCATCATCGGTCTGCCGGCGCCGGGCTGCGAGGTCAAGATGATCCCCAACGGCGGCAAGCTGGAAATGCGCATCCGGGGACCCAACGTCACGCCGGGCTATTTCAAGCGCGCCGACCTGACCGCCAAGGCCTTCGACGAGGACGGCTGGTACATCATCGGCGACGCCGGCAAGCTGGCCGATCCCGATGATCCGTCCAAGGGTATCGTGTTCGACGGCCGGGTGGCCGAGGACTTCAAGCTGACCTCGGGCACCTGGGTGCATGTGGGAGCGCTGCGCATGTCGGTGATCGACGCCGCCGCGCCGATCCTGCAGGACGCGGTGGTCACCGGCCACGACCGCCAGGAGGTTGGGCTGCTGGGCTTCGCCAGCCTGCCCGGCTGCCTGCGGCTGTGCCCCGACGCGGCCCCCGACACGCCGCTGAAGGACCTGATCAGGCGCCCCGAAGTGCGCGAGAAGATGCGAGCCGCCATGAACGCCCTGGCCGCCGAGGGCAAGGGCACCTCGCACCGCATTTCCCGCGCCCTGCTGATGGACGCCCCGCCCTCCATCGACGCCAACGAGATCACCGACAAGGGCTATATCAACCAGCGGGCCGTGCTGACCAACCGCGTCCATCTGGTGGAAAAGCTGTACGCCGCCGGCGATGATCCCGACGTGATCCGGATGGGTTGAGCCGCCAGTTCAAGGACAAGACCATGATCGATTACCGCACCCCGCTCGCGGACCTGCTGTTCGCGCTGCGCCACGGGGCCGAGGCCGCCCGCCTGCCCCATTGGGACGACGAGACCGCCGAGACCGTGCTGACCCATGCCGCGTCCATGGTGGACGGGATCATTGCCCCCCTTGATCCGGTGGGCGACATCGAGGGCACCCGGCTGGTCGACGGCCGCGTGGTGATGCCCCAGCCCTTCGTGGATGCCTACCGGCAGTTCGCCGGGGACGGCTGGCAGGGCCTGGCCGTGCCGGAGGAGGACGGCGGCCAGGGCCTGCCCCATATTCTCGCCTCGGCCCTGTCCGAGATGCTGTCGGGAGCCTGCATCACCTATCAGATGGTGTTGTCCCTGGCCCACGGCGCCATGCGCACCCTGGCGGCCAGCGGCTCGGCGGAACAGCGCACCACCTGGATTCCCCGCCTCGCCGCCGGTGAATACCTCGCCACCATGTGTCTGACCGAGGCCCAGGCCGGTTCCGATCTGGGGCTGGTGCGCACCATGGCGACGCCCCAAGCCGACGGCTCGTGGAGCATCTCGGGCGGCAAGATCTTCATCTCGGGCGGCGACCAGAACCTCACCCAAGGCCGCATCATGCATCTGGTGCTGGCCCGTACCCCCGACGCCCCGCCCGGCGTCAAGGGATTGTCCCTGTTCCTCGCCTCGTCGCTGCTGCCCGACGGCTCGCGCAACGCCATCTCGGTGGTGCGCCTCGAGGAGAAGATGGGCATGCACGCCTCGCCCACCTGTCAGGTGGCCTTCGACGGGGCCAGGGCCGAGATCATCGGCGCCCCCGGCGAGGGGCTGGCCCGCATGTTCACCATGATGAACGCCGAACGCCTGGATGTGGCGGTGCAGGGCGTCGGACTGGCCGAGGTGGCGCTGCAACGCTCGCTGGCCTACGCCAACGAACGCAAGCAGGGCAAGGCCGGCAAGGGGGGCGACGGGCCGGACGTCATCGCGAAACACGGCGACGTGCGGCGCATGCTGCTGGCCCAGATGGCTCTCGCCATGGGCTGCCGCGCCATGGTGATGCGCACCCTGGTCGACCTGGAACTGGGCGACCGGCCGGCCCTGATGGAGCTGATGACGCCGGTGTGCAAGGCCTTCGCCACCGAGGCCGCCATGGAGGCCGCCGACCACGCCATCCAGGTGCACGGCGGCTACGGCTTCCTGCGCGAGTACCGGGTCGAGCAGATTCTGCGCGACGGCCGCATCACCCGCATCTACGAGGGCACCAACGGCATCCAGGCCGCCACCGTGGCCGGGCGGGTCATCCGGCTGAACAACGGGCAGGCGCTCGCCGAGTTCAAGGCCGAGGTGGAAGCCGCCATGGGGCTCGCCCCCCCCGCCTTCGCCGCGGCCTTGGGCCGGGCGCTGGCCGCCTGGGACGAGGCCAGCAACCTCATGCTCGGCCGCAAGGATATCGGCCTTACCGCCACCGCCTACCTGCGGCTGACCGGCCTGCTGGCCTTCGGCGCCGCCTGGGCACGGCTGGAAGCGAGCGCCGAGCATGCCGCCAATCCGACGCGCATCCGTGCCGTGGCCGAATTCGTGCGCGACTGGATGCTGCCCGAGACCCGGCATTTGGCGGATCTATGCAGGAATTCGTCAGAACTAGGGTGTTTACCTGATGAGGCATTCATCACCGGATGATTCCTGGGGAAAAACCCCAGCGATTCGAGACAGGACCGTTGTATTGTTGCGGAAAACGCGACACATTGCTTAACTCCCCGCTGGCCGGAAGCCCACCTGTGACAGGGTTTTCAGCCTGGGGTTCGGGTTCGGGCCGGCTGGCGTCCCTAGCAACAGAGTTGTTGACGTCCGCAACGGTCATGTCATTTTCAACCGGTCACGACAATTCCATTGGGGGTCTCATGAACAAGCAGGATCTGGTGAACAAGGTTGCCGAGCTCAGCGGTCTGTCCAAGGCTGCCGCCGACAACGTGATCGATGCCACCTTCTCCGCCATCACTTCGGCGCTCAAGGCCGGCGACGATGTCCGCCTGGTCGGTTTCGGTTCCTTCTCGGTGACTCAGCGCGCCGCCAAGGAAGGTCGCAATCCCCGCACCGGCGCCACCATCAAGATCGCGGCCTCCAAGGCCCCGAAGTTCACCGCCGGCAAGGGTCTGAAGGACGCCGTCAACGGCTAGGTCCTTCGCCTACGGGTGAAATGCCAAGGCCCCCGGAAATCTCCGGGGGCCTTTTGGTTTTATCGATGGCAAAAAGCTTTCTCCGGGCGGGTTCGGGCGGCGGCCCGGCACCTCAGCCCTTGCTCACGGAATCCGCCACCAGCTTGTGAACCACGGCGTTCAGCCCCTGGGCCGCCGGGGCCATGATGTCCGACGGAATGGGGAAGATGATGGTGGAGTTGTGCTCGATGGCGATGTCCTTCAACGTCGCCAGATAGCGCAGCAGCATGGCGCCCGGCTTGCCCTCCATCAACTGGGCCGCCTCGGCCAGCTTGGTGGCGGCCTCGAACTCGCCCTGGGCGGTGATGATGCGGGCGCGGCGGCCGCGTTCGGCCTCGGCCTCCTGCCCCATGGCCCGGATCATGTTGGGATCGAGATCGACGCTGCGGATTTCCACGTTCTGGACTTCGACGCCCCAGGATTCGGTGCGCTCGTCGAGCACCCGGCGGATCGCCTGCTTCAAATCCTCCTGCTGCCCCAGCAACTGGTCCAGACTGTGGGAACCCAGGGTCGAGCGGGTGGTGATCTGGGCCAACTGGCTGACCGCCTCGCGGTAATTGGCCACTTCCAGCACCGCCTTCATGGCGTTGCTCACCCGGTAGTAGACCACCGCCGTCACCTTGACCGAGACGTTGTCGCGGCTGATCACGTCCTGAGTGGGGACTTCCATCACCGCCAGGCGGATATCCACCGGAATCAGGACCTGGACGAAGGGAATGACCAGCCGAAGCCCCGGCTCCCGCGTGCCGGTATAGCGTCCCAGGGTCAGCACCACGCCTTTTTCGGTCTGCGGCACGATGCAGATGGACTTGACCAGGATGATGACAACGAGAATGGCGAGGATCAGCCAGAAGATCACGGTCGGGGGCATGGGACGATCTCCTTGGGTTAGAACAAGCATAGGCCCTCTTCGCCCGAAAGACCATGGCGACGGCGCTTGCAAATTCCCCCCGCCTCATACATATTGCGATTCATTCGCATTTGCATCTGGAGGGCGTGATGGGATTTATCGAGGGCAGGACCATCCTGAACCGGCAGGCCATGACCGCCAGGGATTATATCTGGCTGGCGGTGCTGGGCGCCGCCGAACGCGCGCCCTTGACCATGGACGACAGCGTCCAGGCGGTCGGCGCCCTGGCGGGGCCGGCCTGGAACCCGGTGTCGCAACTGGTGTTCGACGCCATCGACGAGATGCTGGAGGACGGGCTGCTCGATCCGGTCGAGCGCTCCCTGCGTCTTGCCATCACCGGCGACGGCCGCCGCCGCCTGCACGATCTGGTCGCCCAGCCGCTGGCGGCGCCGCTGTCCAGCTTCGGGCAGGTAGGCATCCGGCTGAAGCTGGCCTTCCTCGATCTGGCGCCGCCGGTGGTCCGCCGCCGCCAGATCGACGCCATCCTGCGATCTTGCGATTGCGAGATCGCGTCGCGCACCGCCTCCTGCGCCGCCTGGTCGCTCAACGGCCCTCTGGGCCGGGTATGGCTGGACCATCAGGTGGATGCGCTGGAGGAGATGGCCGAGGTGCTGCGCCGGCTGGCGCGGGCAGAAGGAGCCGCCCTGACCGAAGGTTAAACCCTGCCCTCGAAGCCGAAGCCGGCGGCGTCGACGGCCTGCTTGACCTGGGCCTCGTCGGCCCCGTCGACGGTTACCGCCTTGTTGCCCAGGTCCACTTCGACCTTGGCGCCGGGGGCGATTTCCTGAATGGCCGAGGTCACGGACTTGGAGCAGCCGCCGCAGCTCATGCCGGTGACGCGATAGGTGGTGGACATGGTGATTTCCCCATGAGGATTGCGATGGGGAAAGCATGAACCTTCCAGCCGATGGAAGGTCAAGAGGGGATTATTGCCCCGGCCCCATGCGGATGATGGTGCTGACCGGGACCAGCACGAAGCCACGACCCTCCAAACCGGGCAGCCAGCCGGCCAGGGCCTCGATGGTGCCGTCGTGAGGATGGCCGATGGCGATGGCGGCGCCGTGCTTGCGGGCATAGGCCTCGGTCTTGGCCAATTGGGCGCGCACATGGGCGACGCCCTGGTCGTTGTCGAGGAAGACGTGACGGGCCGCGAAGGGCACGCCGAAGTGACGGGCCGTCTCGGCGCCCACCGTGCGCTCGGATGTCACCGAATCGATGAAGGCCAGCCCGCGGCGGCGCAACTCGGCCATCACCACGCGCATGCCGGCCGGGTCCGAGGTGAAGCGCGAGCCCATATGGTTGTTGATGCCCACATAGCCGTCGAAGCGCGACAGCCCCCAATCGAGGCGGCGGCGGATTTCGTCGGGAGACAGCCCCACCTCCAGAACCTCGGTGCCGGGATCGTAGGAAGCGCTTTGCGGCTGCATGGGCACGTGCACCATCAGCTCGTGACCGTGCGCCTTGGCATCGCGGGCCTGACGCGCCACGTCGTCGGCATAGGTCATGTAGGACAGCGTCAGCGGCCCCTTCAGCTGCGACATGCGCTCGCTGCGGCGACGGTCGACGCCCAGGTCGTCGATGATGATGGCGATGACCGGCCGGCCGCCGGTCTTGGGTGCCGGCAGGGCGTTGCGCAGCCAGACCGCCGCCCCGGCGGGCAGCAGCTTGGCCTCGGGCATGGGCGCGGCGGGCGGCGCCATCGGAGCCAGGGAAACCACGTCGGAGGCATGGCCGAATTCCAGGGCCTCGGACGAACCGGGGTCGGGGCGCGGCGGCGGTGGGGCCAACAGCGGCCGGCCGTCCTCGGGTTCATCGGCCGTCACCGGGCTGGGCGGCGGCGGCGGCGCGGGAGATTCGGTGATCACCGGGGCGGGAGCCTGCTCGGCGCCGGGAGCGGGCCGGCCCGATTTGCCCGACCATACGCCCAGTACCAGGCCGATGCCGAGGCCGGCCACCAGGACCGCGACCATCAGGCCGACCAGAACGGCGGGACGCTCCCACAGGGGCGTCTTGTTGCCCATCAGCATGCGTCTGACGTCGCGCCGTCCCACGTCTCACCACCCAGATTGAAGTCGCCCCCCTTGTAAGGCCAAACGGCCGGAGGCGCAAAGGCTCATGGCGACGGCGCGGTCGCCAGCTCCTCCAGAATCGGGCATTCGGGGTGGTCGTCGCCGCAACACCGCGTGGTGAGGTCCAGCAGGGTGCGGCGGATGGTGTCCAATTCGGCGATCTTGCGCTCGATATCGGCCACATGCTTCAAGGCGATGGCCTTGACGTCGGCGCTGGCCCGCGAGCGGTCGCGCCACAGTTCCAGCAATCCGCCCACGTCGCCCACCGAGAAACCCAGCGAGCGCGCCCGGTGAATGAAGCGCAGCGTCTCCACCTCGTTGGCGGTATAGGCGCGGTAGCCGGCGGCGGTGCGCCCCGCCGCCGGAATCAGCCCGACGGATTCGTAGTAGCGGATGGTCTTGGCCGAAACACCCGAGCGCCTGGCCGCCTCGCCGATGTTCATTTCATCCTCCAGCGGCGCAGCAACAGGGAATTGCTCACCACCGACACCGAGGACATGGCCATGGCCGCCCCGGCGATCACCGGGGTGAGCAGCCCCAGGGCGGCGGCGGGAATGGCCACCACGTTGTAGGCGAAGGCCCAGAACAGGTTCTGGCGGATCTTCGACGTGGTGGCGCGCGAGATGGCGATGGCCTCGGGCAGGCGGGCCGGATCGCCCTTGACCAGGGTGATGCCCGCCGCCTGCATGGCCACGTCGGTGCCGGTCCCCATGGCGATGCCGATATGGGCGGCGGCCAGGGCCGGGGCGTCGTTGATGCCGTCGCCCACCATGGCAACCACCCTGCCCTCGCCCTTCAAGCGGCGGATTTCCGCCTCCTTGTCCTCGGGCAGCACCTCGGCCAGCACCCGGTCCACCCCGGCGGCACGGGCCACGGCCTGCGCCGCGCGGGCGTTGTCACCGGTCAGCATCACCGTTTCGATACCCAGCGCCTTGAGCCGCGCCACGGCATTCGCCGCGCTGGCCTTGATGGGATCGGCCACCGCCACGAAGCCCAGCATGCGCGCGTCCTCGGCCACCCACATCAGGGTGCGGCCCTGGGCCTCCTCCGCCTCGGCGGCCTCGGCCAGCGAACCGGGATCGATGCTCCGCTCGTTCATCAGGCGGCGGCTGCCGATCAGCAGGGTGCGGCCCTCCACCTCGGCCTCCAGGCCACGGCCGGGCAGGCTGCGAAAGCCGGCCAGCGGCGCCAGAGCCCCCTCTGCGGCGGCCAGCAGGGCACGGGCCAGGGGATGCTCGCTGCCCTGCTGGGCGGAGGCGGCAAGGCGCAACAGGCCGGCCTCGTTCCCATCGGCCGCCTGGACCAAAGCCACCGCCGGGCGACCCTCGGTCAGGGTCCCGGTCTTGTCGAACACCATCACCTGAATCTTGTGGGCCAGTTCCAGCGCCTCGGCGTCCTTGATCAGGATGCCGTGCCGCGCCGCCAGCCCGGTGCCGACCATGATGCCGGTGGGCGTGGCGAGGCCCAGCGCGCAGGGGCAGGCGATGACCAGCACCGACACCGCCGCCACGAAGGCGGTCTGCAGATCGCCGCCGATCAGCCACCAGCCGAGGAAGGAAGCCGCGGCGATCGCCGTCACCACCGGCACGAACACGGCGGAGATACGATCCACCAGCTTCTGCACCGGCGCCTTGGCGGCCTGGGCGCCCTGAACCATGCGGATGATACGGCTGATGGTGGATTGGGCGCCGACCCGCGTCGCCTCGACCCGCAGCAGCCCCTCGCCATTGACCGAGCCGGCCACCACCTCGTCGCCGGGACCGCGCGGGACCGGCAGGCTTTCACCGGTGATCAGGGATTCATCCACCTGGGAACTGCCGTCCACCACCCGGCCATCGACGGGAGCGCGCTCGCCGGGGCGGACCAGCACCACTTCCCCCACCGCCACCAGGGCGGCGGGAACCTCGATGACCGTTCCGTCGCGCTCGACCCGAGCGGTATCGGGCTTGAGCCGCATCAGGGCGCGGATCGCCCCGGCGGCCGAGCGCTTGGCGCGGCCTTCCAGCCACTTGCCCAGCAGCACCAGGGTGATGACCACCGAGGCGCCCTCGAAATAGAGGTTACCGTGATGGGCGTCGCCGACAGTCACGTGCCAGGCCGACAGGCCGAAGGCGGCGGTGGTGCCCAGCACCACCAGCACGTCCATGTTGCCCGCCCCGCCCTTCAGCGAGGCCCAGGCGCCGGTATAGAAGCGCGCCCCGATCCAGAACTGCACCGGCGCGGCCAGCAGCAATTGGATCAGCGGCGGGATCATCACGTGCAGCCCGGCCATGTCGAGCACCATCTGCCCGATCAGCGGCAGGGTCAGCAGGGCCGAAAGAGCCAGCAGGCGCAGATGACGGGCGGATTCGGCGGCGTGCTCGGCCTCCTCGCGGTCCAGGTCCTCATCGCCCTGCTGGGCGAGGTCGGCCTGGAAGCCGGCCTTGACGATGGCCGAGACCAGATCCTCGGGCCGGGCCTTGTCGCCATCGAAACGGATGTCGGCGCGCTCGGCCGCCAGGCTGACCAGCGCCTGCTCGACGCCGGCCACCTTGCCCAGCACCCGTTCCAGGCGGGTGGAGCACGCGGCGCAGGTCATTCCCTTGACGGGAAGCGACAGGCTTTGCTGGGTCATGACGGCATCCTCGGTTTCCGATCCATGACCCCAGTCTTGACCTTCCAGTCACTGGAAGGTCAAGCGCCGTTTTGCGAAAGTCAGGCCGCCTTGACGCCGGTGAGAAAATTAGCCACCACGCCCTTGAGGGCATCGGCCTGCTGATTGACCGATTTCACCGAGCTCAGCACCTCGGTGGCCGCCGCGCCGGTCTCCTCCGCCGCCTTGGTCACCCCGCCGATGGTCGCCGACACCTCCTGGGTGCCCGAGGCCGCCTGCTGGACGTTGCGGGCGATTTCCGCCGTGGCGGCGCTCTGTTCCTCCACCGCCGAGGCGATGGCCGCCGAAATCTGGTTGATCTCCTCGATGCGCTTGACGATACCGCCGATGGCGTCGACCGCCTGACGGGTGGCCTCCTGCACGGCGGCGATCTGCTGGCTGATTTCCTCGGTGGCCCGTCCGGTCTGGTTGGCGAGGTTCTTGACCTCGCCCGCCACCACGGCGAAGCCCTTGCCGGCATCGCCGGCCCTGGCCGCCTCGATGGTGGCGTTCAAGGCCAGCAGGTTGGTCTGCGACGCGATATCGTTGATCAGGCTGACCACGTCGCCGATGCGGGCCGAACTTTCGGCCAGTCCCGTCACCGTCTGATTGGTCTTCGACGCCTCGTCGGCGGCCATGCGCGCCACCGTCGAGGATTGGGTGACCTGCCGGCCGATCTCGTGAATGGACGCGGCCAGTTCCTCGGCGGCCGAGGCCACCGTCTGCACGCTGGACGACGCCTCCTCGGTAGCCGCCGCCACCATCACCGCCTGACGGCTGGTCTGTTCGGCGGTGGCGCTCATGCCCTGGGCGGCGTGCTCCATGTCGGTGGACGCCCTCGACACCGCGTTCAGCATGGAAGAAACCGCTTCGTCGAAATTGCGGGTCAGGCTCTCGATGGTGTGGCCGCGCGCCAGATTCCGCTCCTGGGCGGCCCGCTGCTCGGCCTCCATCTGCTCGGACCGGATCATGTTGTCCTTGAAGGTCTGCATGGCCGCCGCCATGCGCCCCACCTCGTCGACCCGCCCCACGGCCGGGATGGAGGCGGCGAAATCCTTGTCGGCCAGCCGGTTCATGGCCGCCGTCATGGCGATGATGGGATCGGCGATGCTCTTCCTCAGCATCAGCCCGAAGGCCACCACCAGGGCCATGACCACTCCCACCGCGACCAGCAGAACCATGCGCGACCAGGCATAAAGAGTATCGCCGGCATCGGAAGCGGCCTTGGCCCCCCGCACGTTGATCTCCACCGCCTTGGCGGCATACATCTGCGCGTCGGTATAGAGCTTCTGGTTGGCCAGGACCACGTCGCGGGCCCGGCCATTCTCGTTCTTGCGGGAGAACTCGAGCACCTGGGCGGTCATGGCGTCGTAATCCGCCATCACCTTGACCCAGGCATCGTAGTTGGCCTTTTCCTCGGGTGATGAAATCAGCCGGGCGTAGTGCTGCTGAGCCTTGGCGAATTCGGCATGCTGGGACGCCAGAATCTTCTCCACCTCGGGCATCTGTTTCTCATCGGTGGTCAGGATATGGCGATACACGGTGGCCCGCTGCTTGGCGAGCAGACCGTCCAGTTCCCGCGCCACGCCGACGCTGGGCAGCCAGTTTTCCTCGATATCCGTGGTGGTCTGATTGACGGCGGCGATGCGGTTGACGGCGAACACCGACAGGCCGATCACCACGGCCAGGATCGCTCCGAAGGCGATCACCAGTTTCTGGGCGACGTTGAAGCGGTCGAGCATGAAGATGATCCTTCCGAATGCGGTAGGAGGACCCAGTTGCCCCAACTGGCCCAACCAAAACTAAAGGAATACGCACCCGAGGATGTGGGTATGCCTTATGGGTTTACAAGCCCCTTCCGTCAACCAACAGCGAAAAAGCGGGCGGACCATACGTCCACGCGGCATTCATAGTTGACAGAACCGCCCGTCCGAGTAGGTTTCTCGCTATCTGACCAAGTTGAAGCCATTAACCAGGGTGGACAGGTGGAGTATTTTCTCCAACAGTTGATCAACGGCCTGACCCTGGGCGCCATCTATGGCCTGGTCGCCCTTGGCTATACCATGGTTTACGGCGTGCTCGGCATGATCAATTTCGCCCACGGCACGATCTACATGGTGGGTGCGTTCATTTCGCTGATCACCTTCCTGGTCGCCACCACCATTCTCGGAAGCTCGGTTCCCGTCGCCCTGGTGCTGACCCTGTTCGCCGCCATGGGGCTGACCGCCCTGTGGGGCTGGACGGCGGAGCGCGTCGCCTATCGCCCCTTACGCACCGCGCCGCGCCTGGCGCCGCTGATCTCGGCCATCGGCGTGTCCATCATGCTGCAGAACTTCGTCGCCCAGGCCCAGGGGGCGCGGGCCAAGCCGCTGCCCCCCGTCATCCGGGGCGGCATCACCTTGATGGACAGCGGCGATTTCGTGGTCAGCCTCAGTTGGATGCAGATCATCATCATGGTCATGACCCTGTTGCTGATGGCGGTGTTCACCTGGGTGATCACCCGCACCGCCTTGGGCCGCGCCCAGCGCGCCTGCGAGCAGGACATGAAGATGGCCTCGCTGCTGGGCATCGACGTGGACCGGGTGATCTCCACCACCTTCGTCATCGGCGCCGGACTGGCCGGCGTGGCCGGCATGATGGTCACCCTCTATTACGGGGTGATCGACTTCTATATCGGGTTCCTGGCCGGTATCAAGGCGTTCACGGCGGCGGTGCTGGGTGGCATCGGCTCGCTGCCCGGCGCCATGCTGGGCGGCTTGCTGATCGGTTTGATCGAGGCCTTCTGGTCGGCCTATTTCTCCATCGAATACAAGGATGTCGCCACCTTCTCCATTCTGGTGGCGGTGCTGGTGTTCCGCCCCACCGGCCTGCTGGGCCGCCCGGACGTGGAGAAGATCTGACATGGAGGCGCGGGCGGCGCGCACCTTGCTGGTGGACGCCCTGCTGGGCGGGCTGGTGGCCGCCGCCATGGCGCTGCCCATGCTGGGCGTGCGGCTGGAGGACTCGGCCAACGGTCTTTTCCTGAGCGGGCGGCTGGATTGGGTGGCCTGGGCGGCGGGGCTGGTGGCCGGCGGTCGCCTGATCATCGGCATCCTCCGCCTGCTGCTGGCCGGCCGCATTCCCAGCCCGCCGGCCCCGCCGCGCAAGCTGATGGTCCATGTGGGCTGGGCCATGGTCGCCTTCGCCCTGATCATGCCCTTCCTGCCGTTCTCGGGCCGCAATCTGGTGGACAAGGCCACCCTGGTGCTCATCTACGTCATGCTGGGCTGGGGCCTGAACATCGTGGTGGGACTGGCCGGATTGCTGGACCTGGGCTTTGTCGCCTTCTACGCGGTGGGGGCCTATTCCTACGCCCTGCTCTCGCAGACCTTCGGGCTGTCGTTCTGGGTCTGCCTGCCTTTGGCCGGAATGCTGGCCGCCACCTTCGGCATGGTGCTGGGCTTTCCGGTGCTGCGCCTCAGGGGCGACTACATCGCCATCGTCACCATGGGCCTGGGCGAGATCGTCCGCGTGGTGCTGCAGAACTGGCAGGACGTCACCGGCGGCCCCAACGGCATTTCCGGCATCGAGCGGCCCTCGTTCTTCGGCCTGTCGTTCAAGATGACGGCGCCCGAGGGAAGCCAGACCTTCGCCGAGTTCTTCGGCCTGGAATTCTCGGCCGACCATCGGGTGATCTTTCTTTATTTCCTGATCCTGGCCCTGGCCCTGCTGACCAACCTTTTCACCCTGCGCATCCGCCGGCTGCCGGTGGGCCGCGCCTGGGAGGCGCTGCGCGAAGACGAGATCGCCTGCCGAAGCCTCGGCATCAATCCCACCACGGTGAAGCTGTCGGCCTTCGCGACGGGCGCCATGTTCGCCGGGTTCGCCGGATCGTTCTTCGCCACGCGGCAGGGCTTCATCAGCCCGGAAAGCTTCACCTTCATCGAATCGGCGGTGATCCTGGCCATCGTGGTGCTGGGCGGCATGGGCAGCCAGATCGGCATCGTGCTGGCCGCCCTGCTGCTGGTCGGGCTGCCGGAATGGTTCCGCGAGTTGCAGCAGTTCCGCATGCTGGCCTTCGGCGGCGCCATGGTGCTGATCATGCTGTGGAAGCCCAGCGGCCTGCTGTCGACGCGCCAGCCGACCATCCGGCTGAGGGACGCATCATGAGCGAGGCGCAGCCGAAGCGCGGCGCCATTGAGGCGCCCGGAGCGAAGCGGAGGAGCCAAGCCCACGGAGGTGGGCGCCCGGCGCTTGAGGGGCCTTTGTTAAACGTCGAACACGTCACCATGCGCTTCGGCGGCCTGTTCGCCGTCAACGATCTGTCGTTCTCGGCGGGCCGCAAGGAGATCACCGCGGTGATCGGCCCCAACGGGGCGGGCAAGACCACCCTGTTCAACTGCATCACCGGCTTTTACAAGCCGCAGGTCGGCCGCATCACCCTCAATCATCCGTCGGGCCCCATGCTGCTGGAGCGCCTCGACGATCACGTCATTTCCGCCAAGGCCGGGGTGGCGCGCACCTTCCAGAACATCCGCCTGTTCGCCCGCATGAGCGTGCTTGAAAACCTGATCGTCGCCCAGCATACGGCGCTGATGGGGGCCTCGGCCTTCTCGCTGGCCGGGCTGCTGGGGCTTTCGCGCTACGCCAGGGCCGAGCGGCTGGCGGTGGAGCGGGCACGGCACTGGCTGGACAAGGTGGGGCTCACCTCCCTGGCCGACGAGGAGGCCGGCAGCCTGCCCTATGGCCATCAGCGCCGCCTGGAAATCGCGCGGGCCATGTGCACCGAACCGCTGCTGCTGTGCCTGGACGAGCCCGCCGCCGGGCTGAATCCGCGTGAATCGGCGGAACTGAACCGCCTGCTGCTCGACATCCGCGACGAGAACGGCATCGGCCTGCTGCTGATCGAGCACGACATGAGCGTGGTGATGGAGATTTCCGACCACATCGCGGTGCTGGATTACGGCAAGAAGATCGCCGAGGGCGCGCCCGCCGCCATCAAGGCCGACCCGGCGGTGATCCGGGCCTATCTGGGCGAGCCCGACGAAGAGGAGGCCATGTGATGCTGCGCATCGAGGGGCTCCATTCCGGCTATGGCCGCATCCAGGCGCTGCACGGCATCGACATCTCGGTGGCCGAGGGCGAGATCGTCGCCCTGGTAGGCGCCAACGGGGCCGGCAAGACCACCCTGCTGATGACCATCTGCGGCAATCCCCGCGCCACAGCCGGCAAGGTCCGGCTGGCCGGAGAGGACATCACCGCCCTTCCCACCCACCACATCATGCGGCGCGGTCTGGCCCACTCGCCCGAAGGCCGCCGCATCTTCCCGCGCATGAGCGTGCTGGAGAACCTGCAGATGGGCGCCGCGCTGGGCGATCCCGCGCATTTCGCCCAGGACCTGGAGCGGGTGCTGGGCCTGTTTCCCCGCCTGGAGGAGCGCTTGGCCCAGCGCGGCGGGACGCTGTCGGGCGGCGAGCAGCAGATGCTGGCCATCGGCCGCGCCCTGATGAGCCGGCCCAAGATCCTGCTGCTGGACGAGCCGTCTCTGGGCCTGGCGCCGCTCGTGGTCCGCCAGATCTTCGAGATCGTCGCCGAGATCAACCGCCAGCAGGGAGTCACCGTCTTCCTGGTGGAGCAGAACGCCTTCCATGCCCTGAAGCTGGCCCATCGCGGCTACGTCATGGTCAACGGCAAGGTCACCATGAGCGGCACCGGCGCCCAATTGCTGGCCAACGAGGAAATCCGCGCCCACTACCTGGGGGGAAGCCACGGATGATCACCTCCGTTCCCGTCTTCATCGGGCTGACCATCGTGCTGTTCGGCGGCTGCGCCTTCATGACCGGCCAAGCCCTGGCCGCCACCTGGCGCCCCCTGTGGCAGGTGATCCCCTACGCCCTGTTGCTGGGCGCCGCCGACCGCTTCCTGGGCTTCGCCCTGTTCGGCGGCCCGTTGCTGTCCCCGGCCGGCTGGCTGCTGGACAGCGCCGTGCTGATCGCCATCGGAATGCTGACCTACCGCCGGACCCAGGTCCGCCGCATGGCCGACCAATATCCCTGGCTGTATGTCCGCACCGGGCCGTTCACCCTGCGCAAGCTCTAGAGTCTGTCTGACTTAGATTGAAGCATACCCTGCATGGCGAAGATAGGCGGCGCACTCCTGCGGAGCGAATGCCTCCAGGAGCTTGCCGACTCTCCTCCATGTTGTTTCGATGGTCCGCTCTTCGGCTTTGCGGACGAGTGTTTTGAGTTTGGCGAACATCATCTCGATCGGGTTGAGGTCGGGACTGTAGGGCGGCAGGAAAAGCAGATGGGCACCGGCCTTGCGGATGGCTTGGCGTGCCGACTTTCCTTTGTGGCTTCCCAGATTATCGAGGATGACGACGTCACCGGGTTCCAGGGCCGGTGCCAAGGATTGCTCCACCCAGGCGGTGAAGGTCGCCCCATTGATGGGGCCGTCGAGGACCAGGGGAGCGATGATCCGGTCATGGCGCAGGCCCGCCAGGAAGGTCAGGGTTTTCCAGTGGCCGTGAGGAACCTTGGCGAGCAGGGTTTCTCCTCGAGGACACCACCCGTGCATCCGCATGCTGATGCTGACCGGCGCCCGCAAGAGCGAGGTGCTGGGGGCCACCTGGGAAATGTTCGACCTGGAGTCCGGGGTATGGACCAAGCCCAGCGCCCATACCAAGCAACGGAAGGAACACCGGGTACCGGTCTCGGCCAATGCCCTGACGCTGCTGCGGCGAATCAGGGAAACCGCCGAAGGGCCATATATCTTCCCCGGCAAGGGCGGCGACCAGCCGCTCACCGACGTCAAGCGGTCCTGGGCGGCGGTGTGCAAGGCGGCCGACATCACGGGCGCCCGCATCCACGACCTGCGCCATTCCTTCGCCTCGCTGCTGGTCAGCGGCGGTGCGTCGCTACCGATCATCGGCGCCA
>NZ_FXXN01000012.1 GCF_900184795.1 Magnetospirillum sp. 15-1
TCCCCGACGGCTCACCGTCGCGCCGCAGCAGGATGAACAGTCGTCGATAGCCGAACCGGCGGCGTTCCTGGGCAAGCCCGCGCAGGCGGTCGCGCAGGCCGCTGTCGTCGGGCCGAACGGAGCGGTAGCGGATCATGGTGCGATCCACCGCGATCACTGCACAGGCCCGACGCTCGCTCATCGCGAAGCCACTCCGCAGATGGGCGACAGCTTCCCGCTTGGCGGCGGGCCCTACCATTCTTTTCCCAGAAGATCGCGGAGCGCGGCCTCGTTGAGCATAGATTCCGCCAGCAGCTTCTTCAGCCGGGCGTTTGCTGCGCTGCCCTTCGGGTCTCATCCTCAAGCGCCTTCAGCCGCCGGGCCTCCGACACATCCAGGCCGCCGTACTTGGCCTTCCATTTGTAGAACGTGGCGCTCGAAATGCCGTGCCTGCGGCACACATCCGCCGTCGCTGCCCCGACCTCCTGCTCCTTCAGGATGCCGGTGATCTGTTCCTCGCTGAACCTGCTGCGCTTCATGTCGTCCGTCCTTTGATAGGCCGGACTCTACTTCAAACTGGAGGAGATTTCTCAAGGCAGGTCAGTCAAAATCGAGTTTCCGGAGGCGTCCAAGTTCCATAGCAGGTCAAGCCTCACGCAGTTTGCCGATGATCTCCTCAGCTGTATGTCTCTTCTTCGGCATCGAATGTCCCCTTCATGGTTCGTTGAATTATTACATTCAACCTGGAGCCATTCACGGGGGGAGGGTCATCATCCCCATCCAATGAAATCGAATAGGGCGGTCAGAACAGAATCCACCGTCGCATCATCTTCCATACAGTTATATTTATTCTCGGAAATACACCAATCCGAAAAAATCCGGTTTATATCCGTAATGCCGGAGGAAGCCAGGGCGTCGGCATCGGACAGCCAATTATAGCACGGGCTGAAGCCGCATTCGGGGTTGATGGCGGTACTGTTCCATGCGACCGCCCCTTTTCGGTAAGGTAGCCTGCTCCGCCCCAGAACCACACTGTAGATACCGATGATGTGGATATCCGTGGCGCCACCGAGCTGGACGGGGCCGCTATCCGTTGAAATGAGCACATCGGATTTTTTCATCAACGACAGCGTGCCGAAGAGGCTCAGTCGATTGACGGCGTTTAACAGTCCAGGGACCTCAAGGGTATAAGCACCACGGCCGGGAACGTCGTTGGAATTACCGATTGCAATGACCTGATGACCTTGCCGCAGTATTTTATCGCATAAGGCCGACCAATTCCCGATATCCCACGTCCGATTCAAATCTCCTTTCGCCACATGCAGCAAAATCCTTTTCTTTCCGGCAGGGACCGCCGGAAAGCCCGCCAAAATACTTTCGGATTCCATTTCCCCACGGTCGGTCTCCAGGACAATGTCCTTCATCTCCGGAGACGCGGTTAGGCCGAAGTAATCGAGATAGGCATCGATCTGATGCTTGCCTGCTATGCCAAACGCCGCAGGATTGAGGTTTGCCCGGTGCACACCCCCGCTATCCCCATACCTGTCGTAAAGGATACCCAGCTCATCATCGCCGGTAAAAACCCCGCTCAAGTATGGGCAAGACTCCGCAAGATCCTTATATTGTGGCACCGTAAGGAGATATATAGGCTTCCCGGAGATTTCCTTCAGGGCCTTTGCCGCCCCCAATGTCATCAAGACATCGCCCATTCCTCCATGGCGCTCGAGGCAGATCGCCCCCAGGTGTTCGAGCGACCTCCCGTGGTGGAATGGTTTGCGGGCTCTGAGAGTTATCCGGGTCCACTGAACAACATTCATATTGGAGCGGGCATTGTGGGCCAGATCTTCCTGGGTTAGCTTCCCGCTATTCAGGATATCCATCCAATACTGATCGAAAAACGACTCCACGTTCGTCGTTTCGAAATCCACCTCGATGTATTTTGCCAGTGGCGTCCCCGGAAGCTTCGACGCTTGCCACCGCTCAACCAGGCTAAGATTAAAGCACTGGAACATCTCGGGAGTTATCGGGCGAACGTGTGTGGGGTCGCCGAGAAAATCCGCATGTGCCGGATGAGGCACATGGATTTCGATGATGCCGTCCGGCTTGGCGATACGATAAATCTCGGAGATTATATTGAGGAAAGATATCGAGTCCCGCCCGAGATGCTCCAGAACATGTTTGAGCAGAATAATATCCGCGCAATTATCTTCGATGGGCCAGGGGGTTTTCTCCAGGTCGAACACAAGATCCGGATCGGCTGCTCCAAAAAAATCCACATTCAGCCAGCCAGGCCGATAATCGCGACCGCATCCAAGATTTATCTTCAACCCACTCTCCCCCGATGGAGCTTTCATCCGTCCCGGGGCAAGCAATAGTGGAGCACTACTTGTCCCAAGGCGGAGCGTTTTCGGTGAGCTTCCTAGCTTGACATCGCCCCACCTTCACCAGCATCAAGCCGAGATGCCCTGAGAGCCAACGATACCCTTCTCATTGACACATGAACACATAAACCGATGTGCCACGGGAATCGTCCTCCGGCCTGAAGTAGAGTCCGGCCCAGACCCGCGCCGCCCTCGCGGCCCGGGTGGCCGGCGACGGCGGCACTAGGCCGTAAACTCATAAACAGGCTTCCCTCTCGTGCCGCGCCGTGATTCAACGATTCCTCCTGGCATGGAGGGCGTTGATGGCGCGGCGACGGTACGAGTTGACGGATCACGAATGGTCGATCATTGAGCCCTTGCTGCCGAACAAGCCCCGAGGCGTGCCCCGTGTTGATGACCGTCGGGTCCTGAACGGCATCCTGTGGCGCTTCCGCACGGGTTCGCCTTGGGCCGAGGTTCCCGAGCGCTACGGCCCATCGACCACCTGCTACAACCGGTTCGTCCGTTGGCGCAAGGCGGGCGTCTGGGACCAGCTTCTGGAGGAAATCTCCAAGGCTTACGATGGTGACATCATCATGATCGACTCGACCTGTGTCCGCGTTCACCAGCACGGGGGCACGGGAAAAAAGGGGCTCTCGACAATGGCGGCATGGGACGTTCCCGTGGGGGGCTCACCAGCAAAATCCACGCGCTCGTCGATGCGGAAGGCCGTCCCGTCACCCTGCGCCTGACCGCCGGGCAGGTCCACGACAGCGTCGAGGCCGAAGCCTTGCTCGATGGAGCCTTGGGCGACGGCTCAACCCTGCTGGCCGACAAGGGCTATGACAGCAACGCCATTCGGGCCTTGGCCGAGAAGAACAAGACCTGGGCCAACATCCCGGTCAGGTCCAACCGCAAGGGCACCTTCGCCTTTTCCGCCTGGGTCTATCGCCAGCGCAATCTGGTCGAACGCTTCTTCAACAAGATCAAACACTTCCGGGGGATCGCCACCCGCTATGACAAAGACCCACGGAATTTCCTCGCCGCCGTAAAGCTCGTCGCCCTGCGCATTTGGTGCGCCGCGTAATGAGTCTACGGCCTAGCGTTTGGCAGCGGAGCGATCTCCTCATAAGGAGCCTTGTCGGCCTTCGGCTTCTCGAAGCCAATCAGCGGATTCTGACCGATATTTCGATTATCCTTGTCGCCCCGATCTTTGTTTTCCTCCTTGGCGCGATCTTCGGCGTTTTGCTGCTGAAGCTTGTCGAGTGCGGCATTTTGAACAGCAGACAGGCGAAGGGTGCCGGTTCCCCAACCGTCCTTCAGAGCGTCCCATTGCGGGCTATTTAAGGGAACGATGCCAGCACGCATGGCGCTAACCAAAAGGTCCGCATCGTTATAAAGGTTGCCCCGGATGTTCGCCATCAGGTCCGCAACTCGCTGTGCGTCCGAGGCCAGCATGTCCGAGCCATAGATGCCGCGCCAGACTGTATTGTTGGAGTTGTTGGTGAAGGGTTGCGGGTCTGTGATGCCGGCCAGGGTCGCGGTCGGATACAACAACGCGGCGAAGATTTCGTCAGCGCTGGCGTTTCCGAACTTCCGATAGGCTTGGATCATGATGTTGGCGCGGATTTGGCCTTCGCCTCGGGTCAGGCTGCTGCCATATGATCCGCTCCACAGTAAGTTATTCGGATCATTGGTGATAGCCACATCCCGGACGGTGTAACCGTCGAGCACATCTTTATAGAGTTGATTGGCGAGCGCCTGCGGATCGGTGTAGCCCTTATAGCGATTCCAGGCATTGAGCATGACATCTGCCTGAATCTGGGCGGCTGTCGCCGTGCCGCCATTGGCGGTTTTCACCGCCAGCCAGTAGCTGTTGGTGCTGTAGGAATCGGCCCAGTTGTTGGAAAGGATAGTTGCATACAACCCCTGAGCATCAAGCCCAATCAAGGGATTGTTGTTTTGGGGCGGGTTGGGATCGACATTACCACCCCCGCCATTGCCGGGGTTGCTGTTGTTTCCGCCTCCACTTCCGTTACTGGCTGAAGCGACTGACTTGAGGGTCGGAGCGCTGCCCGCCGTCAAATTCCAGACGGAGGTATCCCATCCCGCGTTGATGAAGGTGGTTGGGTTGTTTATCTGGGCGGTAGTCAGGCCGGTACCGCCACCAGAACTGGTGCTTTGGCCGGTGGTTTCAACGTTCCAAAAGCTGTTGGTGATTGCCGTATTTAGACTCCATCCGACCAACCCACCGTGTGCAGATGCATCCGTTGGCGATATTGATCCAGAGGAAAAGCTGTCACTAATTGATCCTGCATTGGCCCCCGCAAGTCCACCAATATATGGGCCACCAGTTAATGCGCCAAAAAACAAGCTATTGCTGATTGCCCCCGTATTCTGACCGGACAATCCTCCCGTATTATATGCGCCTTCTACTGTTGCCGTTGACATGCTTTCACTAATTTCTCGTGAATTTGATCCCGACAATCCGCCGACATTGTTTCCAGGGCTATATACGGTACCAGATGTGTATCCATTGCGAATTGATCCTCCATTTATTCCAGCTATACCGCCAGCCTGACCTCCTGTTGCCCTAACAGCGCCAGAGACGCCGCTATTAATTATATAGCCATCATTCTGGCCCGACAATCCGCCAACAGTAATATTTCCTGTAATGCGGGCACTGTTAAGGAATAAATTTCGAACTCCGCTATATTGACTAATGATGCTAACAAGGCCAATATAGTACCCGCTGCCATATGACATTGTCATATCAGATATGCTATGTCCAAGGCCGTCAATAAACCCATAAAAAATCTGCGGGCTTACGTTGTTACCATTGGGGACATAGCCAATCGGCCGGAATCCATCACCATTATTCCATGATGACGTCATAGACGCATCAATGTTATTCGCCAATGCATAATAGCCATTAATATAATTTCCAGTAGAATAATAACCATCAGAATTGATCGCTTGGAGCTGCTCTACTGTTCTGATCAGCGTGTAATCATTCCCACTGATCCTCAGCCCCCCCGTCCCGGTAAAGGTGACGGAACCATTACTGCCCGTCAGCACATTCCCCGTCCCGATACCCGTATTATCCGGGGTCATATTCAGTAGACCGCTGCCGCCATGGGTGACGGCGGCATTGACCTGAATGTTGCGATAGGCGCTGAGCGACAGATTGCCGCTGCCGGTCCAGCCCAGAGCCGAAGCGACGATGATATCACCGCTGCCGGAACTGGCGGTGCCGGGACCCGAGGTGCCGTTGGCGGTGGTCAGCAGCGAAACATTGGTGCCGGTATTCAGGCTGCCGCTGATGGAAGATGCCGCATCGGCATCCACAGTCAGGTCGTAGGGATCGAGCAACCATTGGCCCGCAAGACCGCGACGGGCCGAAGCGTCGATCCGGATATCCGAGCCGCACTTGGCCCGAAGCAGCGGCATCCCGACATCCCAGCGGTTACCGTGACCGCAATGCTTTCGGGCCAGATCGTAAAGCCTGCGTTCTAGACCCATGGACAGGCCGAAATAGTCAGGGTCGATCGTGAGTATCCGTCTCTCGCTGACGATCGCCCGGAAAAGCCAAGCATTCAGGGCAATCTCGACAGCCGCCCGTATGCGGCCCATCTGGCGAAATGATCGCCCCACGTTGCGGATAGAGCGCAACAAGGCAGAAAAAAATACATTCCTCATTCGCTGGCAGTGCGGCCTTGCGGCAATCACCGCCGAAGCAGAAGACCCCGATTGGGCGCCCAAGCTATCGGCCGACGAAGCCGCGCTTGCAGCCCGCTACACGCAGATCGAGCTCAACGGCGTTCCTGCATCAGGATCTAGTCGCATCAACAGGCTCAGCCAAAGAAGCATAAATGGCACTTTTTTTCTGCCCGAGAGATTGTCGGCTGCTATTCCCTGGATATACGAACCAGCGTCATCATCGTGTGCAAGTAATATTTTGATCACGTGCCGCAGGCGACTAAGCGCCACTGATTCATTCTCATTTTTCCGGAGACGTCGGGAGTTTGTCTCAAGCCAGGTCCGCAAACATGGAACAAAGAGGTTCGCAACTGCGGCGGGAGCGTGGCTTAGATCCTGAAGAAAAGTTGGGAATCCCTCTGGCCCAACAATGGCATCAAGCTCTTCCTGGAGATCGGGGCTAAGTGTCTGCTTAACCGCATCCGGATGTGCTTCCGTCAGGCTTTCAAGCCAATGGGGAATAACCATGCTCGAACGTCGACTTAGCCAATTGGGGCCGACCAAGAGCGGACAGGCAGTCAACTGGTTCGCCGCTCTATTTGGCGATCATGGAGACCTCCTGATCGACCTGAAGCATCCAGAATTTACGCCAGCCCTGCTCCTACGTCTCATTCGGCTAGCCTATCGCTACATCCGCCCAGCGGACGACATCAATCATGAAGGGGTTTTCACTCCCGGCCCCCGGGATGACGCCCAGAGCGCACGCAACACCATTCTAAGCGTCGTCTGACCTGCCTTGGAAATCTTCCTCCAGTTTGAAGTAGAGTCCGGCCCATCAGAGGACGGACGACATGAAGCGCAGCAGGTTCAGTGAAGAACAAATCATCGGCATCCTGAAGGAGCAGGAGGCCGGGGCGGGGACGGCGGATGTGTGCCGCCGGCACGGCATTTCGAGCGCCACTTTCTACAAATGGAAGGCCAAGTATGGCGGCCTGGAGGTGTCGGAGGCGCGGCGGCTGAAGGCGCTTGAGGATGAGACCCGAAGGGCAGCGCAGCAAACGCCCGGCTGAAGAAGCTGCTGGCGGAATCCATGCTGAACGAGGCCGCGCTCCGCGATCTTCTGGGAAAAAAATGGTAGGGCCCGCCGCCAAGCGGGAAGCTGTCGCCCATCTGCGGAATGCTTTCGAGATGAGCGAGCGTCGGGCCTGCTCGGTCATCGCAGCGGATCGCACCATGATCCGCTACCGCTCGATCCGGCCGGACGACAGTGCCTTGCGCGACCGCCTGCGCGGGCTTGCCCAGGAGCGTCGCCGGTTCGGCTATCGACGGCTGTTCATCCTGCTGCGGCGCGACGGGGAGTCGTCAGGGATCACCCGCATCTACCGGCTTTACCGCGAGGAAGGGCTGGCGGTGCGCAAGCGCCGCACTCGGCGCAAGGCCATCGGCACCCGCGCGCCGATCCTGGTGGAGGCCAAGCCCAACGCCCGCTGGTCGCTGGATTTCGTCCATGACCAGTTGGACAACGGGCGGCGCTTCCGCGTGCTCAACATCGTCGACGACGTGACGCGGGAGTGCCTGGCTTCGGTGCCCGACACCTCGATCTCGGGCGTACGGGTGGTCCGCGAGCTGACGGCGCTGGTGGCCCGGTGCGGCAAGCCGGAGATGATCGTGTCCGACAACGGCACCGAGTTGACCAGCAACGCCGTGCTGAAATGGGCGCAGGACCACTGCATGCAATGGCACTACATCGCCCCCGGCAGGCCCATGCAGAACGGATTCGTCGAGAGCTTCAACGGCCGCATGCGCGACGAACTGCTCAACGAAACGGTGTTCACCAGCATGGCCCAGGCCCGCGCCGTCATCGCCACCTGGGTCGCCGACTACAACACGACCAGGCCGCACTCGGCCCTGGGCTACCAGACACCGGCGGCCCACGCTGCCAAACTCAAAGCAATGGGGCCGGCCTCTCCGCCCCTCCGGGGCTCCGAGCCCGGCCCCATTGCTCAGACCGCGCCACACGGCGTAACTTCGCCCAAGGCTCTACTTACGGCCGGATGAAACTTCCAAGGCAGGTCACTCCCCTCAGCTTTATCCTGTCATAGGACGGGGTGTGCTCAAAATTCGGCGAGGTCACAGATGCTCGGATCTGCTCGTCGGTCATCACCTTTCGGACCTGGGCATCGTGCGGATGCGTTTCTCCCCTATGGATCGCCTGAGCGATTTCCCAGTGTTCGCGCTGATAAACGGACGCCGGGGTGGTCTCCCTGAGGATGTCATGAAAGACGTCATGATAGGTGCGGAGGATATAGAACCCGTCCTCCCCATTTCGATTGAATGCATGCCAGAACTCGCTGGCCGGCCGGTCCTGCCCGATGATGCTCGCGCCGGCAATGAATATCTTCTGGTAGTTCTCAAACCGGCGCGTCATGCCGGCCGAGAAACTCGACATGCTCATTTCCTCCAGAAAGACCGACTCGGCACTGACCAGTTCAGCCGGAATCGTCCACCATTTGATCTGAGTCCGTCTCCCCAGGCGCGGATCAGACAGCGTTCCTCGGACAGCATGGATCAGGACGTCATACTGGAACAGGCCATCCTCCACGTATCGAGTCTGAAAGTCCTCGCTTATGCTGTAGAAAAACGAGTTCTCATGCATGTGTAGGCGGTCAAGATAGGGAGAGTGTGACCAAGCATAGATGAAATGAGGCAGATCAAGGCGTGCCATGGCTGTCTTCGTCGCTGTCCGGATGTCATCCAGATCGGAAAGCGCGAGGATCTCTTCCTCGAATTCCCTGACGCATTTCTTCATGCGGAACATCTGGAGACCTGCATGCCGATGAACCTATCGGCAGGATATCACGGCTCTCGGCCATGTCATGCATCGCCCCTACGCCAATCTACGCCAATACCCCTTCCATTTCTGAAGTGTCCGCCGCTGGGTTGTTCCTGCTGAAAGCACGGCGGTAGGTTGGCGGCAGAACCACCTTGCCGGGGCGAACGACCCCAGCGAAGGATTGCGGACCCCACCGATGCACAATGCTCTGTCTCCCGACCGCATGACCGCCGCCGAGCGCCTGGACGAGGTCGCCGACATCCTGGCCGTCGGCCTGATCCGGCTGAAGGCGCGGAAGTCCAGTCGTCTATCTGCTGACCGCGGAGAGAGTTCCGTCGACTTCACGGCCCGCCAGAGCGGTCATGTCCCCGTCAACCGACGGAGGAAATCATGACCGAGGAACCCCTGCTGGCCCGCCTTGCCGCCCTGAAGACCGCACCAATCCCGGACCTGAAGTCGCTGTGGCGCGACCTGTTCGAGGTCGAGGCACCGCCCTACAACCGCACTTTCCTGGAAAGCCGGCTGGCTTACCGCCTTCAGGAACTGGCCTATGGCGGGCTGGCGGTCACCACCATCGCCCGCCTCGAAAACATGGCCGAGGATTTCGACACCACCAAGGGCCGCCGCAAGAAGGAACTGGACCGGCCCATCGCCGGCACAAGGCTGGTGCGGGAATGGAAGGGCGTCGAGCATTGCGTCACCGTCCGCGAGGATGGCTTCGAATACCAGGGCCGCCCCTACCAGTCGCTGTCGGCGGTGGCCCGCGCCATCACCGGCACCCGTTGGAACGGCTTGGCCTTCTTCGGCCTCAAGAACTGGAGGAAGGGGGCATGAAGACCGCCGCGCCCAAGCCGATCCGCAAGCTGCGCTGCGCCGTCTACACCCGCAAGTCCACCGAGGAGGGGTTGGAGATGGAGTTCAACAGCCTCGATGCCCAGCGGGAATCCTGCGAAGCCTACGTCGCCAGCCAGAAGGCGGAAGGCTGGGTGCTGGTGCCAACCCATTACGACGACGGCGGCTTCTCCGGTGGCACCCTGGAACGCCCCGGCCTGAGGCGTCTGCTGGCCGACATCGAGGCCGGGCTGGTCGACGTGGTGGTGGTCTACAAGATCGACCGCCTGTCGCGTTCGCTGATGGATTTTTCCAAGCTGGTCGAGGTGTTCGACCGCAACGACGTCACCTTCGTCAGCATCACCCAGTCGTTCAATACCACCACGTCGATGGGCCGCCTGACGCTCAACATCCTGCTGTCCTTCGCTCAGTTCGAACGCGAGGTGATTGGCGAGCGGGTGCGCGACAAGGTCGCCGCCTCACGGCGCAAGGGAATCTGGATGGGCGGGCCGCTGCCCTTCGGCTACCGCTGCGCCGACCGCAAGCTGCTGGTGGTGGAGGAAGAAGCCGCCATCGTCCGCATGATCTTCGAACGTTTCGTCCGCCTCGGCTCCGCCACCATGCTGGTGCGGGAACTGGCCACCGAGGGCGTCACCCGCCGCGGCAAGAAACTGGACAAGGGCGGCCTCTACAAGATGCTGGCCAATCCGCTCTATATCGGCAAGGCGGTCCACAAGGGCGTGGCCTACGACGGCGAACACCAGCCCATTATTGATCAGGCCCTATGGGACAAGGTCCGCTCCATCACCGAGGTTTCCCCCCGTGTCCGCGCCAACCGCACGCGGGTGCAGACGCCGGCCCTGCTGAAGGGGCTGATCTTCGCCCCCGGCGGCCGCGCCATGACTCCCAGCCACACCCGCAAGAAGGGGCGGCTGTACCGCTATTACGTCACCACCAGCATCATCAAGGAAGGCCCCGAGGCCTGTCCGGTCGGTCGCGTCCCCGCCGCCCAGGTCGAGAACGCGGTGATCGATCAGTTGCGCTCGCTGCTGCGCACCCCGGAGATGGTGGCCCGCACCTGGAAAAGCGTCCGCGCCGAGGGCGAGGCCATGACGGAGAAGGACGTCGCCGCCGCCCTGGGCCAGCTTGATCCCCTCTGGGACGAACTGTTCCCCGCCGAGCAGGCCCGCATCCTCCAGCTTCTGGTCCAGCGCGTCGATATCTCCACCGACGGCGTCCGCATCGCGCTGCGCACCGAGGGGCTGGCCCAGCTTGCCGGCGAACTGAAACCCGCCAAGGGGCGGAGGGCCGCGGCATGACCACCGTGTTCGTCCCCATGACCTTCCGCCGCATCGGCGGACGCAAGCGCATCGTCCTGCCCGATGGCAGCCTGTATAATCCCGAGACACGGGTGCCGGTCGACAGCCCCATCGTTCGGTCGCTTGCACGAGCCTTCCGATGGCGGCGCCTGCTGGAATCCGGGCACCATGCCTCCATCAACGAACTGGCCAAGGCCGAATGTGTCGACCGTGCCTTCGCCAGCCGCGTCCTCCGCCTGACCCTGCTGGCCCCCGACATCGTCGAGGCCATTCTCGCCGGACGGCAGCCCGAGAAGCTCACCGTACGGGCTTTGCTGGAGCCGTTTCCGGCGGAGTGGGCGGAGCAGCGGCGGGTGTTGGGTCTGGGTGGATGAATGCTTTACCGCCAGACCTGGACGCCCGCCATGCCGGTGGCCACGCTTCAGCCCGACGCCTGCCGTGCTGCAGACCACAGAGCGCCGATATTGCAGCGATGATCGCCCGTTGATATTGTTGGGCATCGGCTGACCGGCCGTGCCGTCCACACTTGGCGAAGCCTTCGGGGCAAGGGTCTTTATCTCCTGGCATTCTCTTTTCGAGCGCCCAGGGCCAAGTGGACACGTCTTTCTCCGGCGCGAGAAGGAGGATGGCATGCGTTATCACTTCCCGAATCTGACCCGTCCGAAGAAGGCCGCGAAGCGCCTTTCTGCGGCTTTTCCTGAACTGCAATTAGCCCGCATTCAGCGGGCCATTGCTGTGGCCTGCGGCTACCGCGACTGGCACGAGCTTGAAATCAGCCACGCCGCCGCCGAGCCGAGCGTACTGGACGAACTCCTGACAGAGGCCGCCTTCCGGGAACGGGCCGTCGCCATGTCGCGCAGCTTGGCAGCGGCGTTGAACGTCCAAGACGGCGACGTGCAGGCCACCTTGCCCGACATGAGGCTGAGCGGGAATCGTGCGTTCACCCGCGAAGACCACGAAGCCATCCGGACGGCTTGTTGGCGGGCTGGGCCAATTCCCTGGCAGGCAGGTCGCCATCCTGGAGCGATCTTCCGCATCAAGAGCGCGGGTTTTTCCAAAACCGAGGCCCGTTGGTGGCGCAAATCCAGTGGCGGCGTAGGTTTCATCGACCACTCGACTTCCAATGGCGTATGCGCCACGTTCGAAGCGGTCGTCCCCCGTACCCGGATGGAAGACTTCGTGCCCCGGCGCTTTTGGCTACCGTATGGCTGGATGGAGAAGAAGGATGGCAGCCGGGTGCTGTTTTCCCGCGACTATCTCCCTCTCTGGCGAATCACCGACGGCAAGGTGGAGAGGCTCAAGCCAACATCAGATGTGTCGGCGTTCCGAGAACGGCATTGGTTCCGGGAAGGGGATGGGCCGTGGTCCTATGGCCCGGCCAGAGAGGCCGCCGAGCGGATGCTCGCGGACTACGGCGTCACGGCGCTTCCGCGGCTGGCCGACGTTCTACCGATACTGATCCAGGATGAGTACATCGACGTCAAAGGTGCCGCCAGGGTTCTGGATGGCGTGCGGGAACTGACATAGGTCTGGGGCAACGGGGGAGAGGTCGGTCACGGCCTTTCCCGACCGCCCACGACCGCCGTCAGCCACTGCGACAGGTCGAAAACGGGGATGGCAGAGTCCATCAAACCCAGGCGGATATCGGCGTATCGTCGGCTGGTCCGGTCGCAGGCGAGCATCGACCAGCGGGTTCGGTCATCTTGGTCGGGGCAAGCTGGCGACCAGACAACCCCGACGTTCTCTGTGCCTCGGACGCCGATCTCTCCCAGCTTCGATGCCAGCTTCCAGGCGCCGTCGTCCGTGGGCAGCAGGGCGATCCAATAGTCCTCGGTCAGCACCTTCAACGCCGCCAGGTCGAGGACCAGCGGGGTGATCCTGGCCGGGATCGGTGACCGGTCCAGGAAGGAATAGTGGTGCAGCCAGGCGATCCTCCTGGCCGTGCCGCAGTTGCGAGCGATCAGCCTGCCGCTCCAACTTTCTTCGTACAGGTTGAAGCGCCCTTCCCGGACACAGCCAGACTCCGCCCAGACCCGTTGCCGGATCATGGCGATGTTGTCGGCGCTCGGTTCCAGCTTGCTGATCGAATCAGAAGTCGGCCACAGGCGCGACAGATTGCCGATGAACCGGCCCTTGGAAGCCGCCAGGCCCGTGATCTCGCGGAACCCCACTTCAGTGTCTCGCTCGGAGCCCTTGGTCATCAGCCCGGCCAGTGCCCCCTCGACGGCACCTGAGCGGTCCAAGACTCCGCCTTGAAGGTGATGGAGGATCTCGTAGGAGGTGGTCAGGTCCGGATCTTCGATGAACCGCCATTTGGTCGGCCCTTCGACAGCCCAAACGGCTTGCCTGATCGCCCTCGGCGAGGCTAGGCCGTAAACTCATAAACAGGCTTCCCCTTCGTCGCGCGTCGTGATTCAACGATTCCCTCTGGCACGGAGGGCATTGATGGCACGGCGGCGGTACGAGTTGACGGATCACGAATGGTCGATCATCGAGCCCTTGCTTCCGAACAAGCCTCGCGGCGTGCCTCGGGTTGATGACCGTCGGGTCCTGAACGGTATCCTGTGGCGGTTCCGCACGGGCTCGCCTTGGGCGGAAGTTCCCGAGCGCTACGGCCCATCGACCACCTGCTACAACCGGTTCGTCCGCTGGCGCAAGGCGGGCGTCTGGGACCGGCTTCTGGAGGAAATCTCCAAGGCTTACGATGGCGACATCATCATGATCGACTCGACCTGTGTCCGCGTTCACCAACACGGGGCCACGGGAAAAAAGGGGCTCTCGACGATGGCAGCATGGGACGTTCCCGTGGGGGGCTCACCAGCAAAATCCACGCGCTCGTCGATGCGGAAGGCCGTCCCGTCACCCTGCGCCTGACCGCCGGGCAGGTCCACGACAGCGTCGAGGCCGAAGCCTTGCTCGATGGAGCCTTGGGCGACGGCTCAACCCTGCTGGCCGACAAGGGCTATGACAGCAACGCCATTCGGGCCTTGGCCGAGAAGAACAAGACCTGGGCCAACATCCCGGTCAGGTCCAACCGCAAGGGCACCTTCGCCTTTTCCGCCTGGGTCTATCGCCAGCGCAATCTGGTCGAACGCTTCTTCAACAAGATCAAACACTTCCGGGGGATCGCCACCCGCTATGACAAAGACCCACGGAATTTCCTCGCCGCCGTAAAGCTCGTCGCCCTGCGCATTTGGTGCGCCGCGTAATGAGTCTACGGCCTAGCCACCTGAACACCACAGAGGCCGCCCGCGCGGTCGGATGTACCGCGCGCTATGTCCGAATGGTACGCAACCAATAACCGTGCACACGAAATCTCTTCGTTTGCACACAGAGCGTCAGAGCCCCCCGAGAGCCAGAGCGCTACATAAGGCAAGCCATGCCCAAGACCAATGTTTACGATGACGAGGAAGTGAGGGAGTTCGTTGACCAGCTACATCGGCTGGCGACCTACAGTGAAATGGCAGAGGTTTGCTTAGAGAAATTCGGACCGGACAGGGCTTGGTCGCGCTCGAAAATCGTCCGCTATTGGCAAACCGAGCGGCCAGCCCACAAGGGCTACCGGAACCGGATCGACGGCAACAAGGAATTGCGCAATTTCATTGACGAACGTTTGGGGAGACTGACCCTGGACGAGTTGGCGACTGAATGTGTGAAGGAGTTCGGAGCCAAGAACTCGCCTTCACGGTCCAGCATTCACCGCTATTGGGACCGAGTTCGGCGACGGCGCAAGTAGCCGCTCTTGAAAGCGACAATCGGAGAGCATATTGTGAAGCCTGCTGAGGAGCAGGTTGTCCACCAACCCTCCCCTCTCCTCAGATAAGGGCCTGCCGGGTGGACCGGACAGACCCTTAGCATTTCAGGGGGGCCGATCCCGCCAAGTCGCGGTCTATCGCGGTATATCCCGCCTCTCCACGACCTTCCTGACAAGATTCTACAACCTTATTGAAACTCACAGCCAGCGGGCCAGCCTCCCCCCTCCCCCGGGTTCGGGTTCGAGGACCATCCGCCAGAACGCGGCCGAACCCTGTCGGGCCGCCTCCACCGGATCAGCCCAGGTCAGCGCGCCCACTCGCCCGTTCCCCAGGACCTTGCAGCCGCAGGCCATGGCTTCGGCCGCCAGCCGCCCGAAGCCATGATAGGCCACCGGGGCCATGACCACATGGCGGTAACGGTTCAGCAGCGCCGGCATGGCCTCGTACTCCACCGCGCCATAGGCCAGGACGTCCATGTCCAGCCCGTTCGCCCGCATTATGGACTCGGCCTCGGGGCTGTTGTGGCGCAGCGGGTCGGCGAAGGCCAGGGCGCGGTCCGGGCGGTCGGCCCAGGGCACCATAACGCGAAAGCGCTCCAGGTCGATGGGGGGGGCGATGACGCGGGTGTCGCGCGGTAACGCGATGATCGAGCCGATCACCCGCCTTTGGCCCGGCGACAGGAAGCGGACCACGGAACAGCTCCGGTAGAGGCGGCGAAAGGCATCGGGAATAGCGCGGCCGCAGCGACAGCCCAGGTAGCCCAGGGGCTCGGCCCGGACACAGCGCGCATCGCGCATGGCGCAGGGCTGAACGTCATGCTCGGAGACCACGCTCCGGCCGGAATAGCCGCGCAGGCGCGTCGCCCACAGGTCGGCGAAGGCGTATTCCGCCTCCTCTCCCAGGCCGCCCTCGGGCCGCAATCCGGCGATGACCACCGCATCGAAGCGGTCGAGCCCAGGGTCTGCGTCGGGTGTCACGGCAAAGACCTCCACCCCGGCCGGCCGTTCGGCCATCAGCTGGGACAGCGTCAGTTCGGCCCCCCCCCTGGTGGACGGCAGCGGCCTGGCATGGACGAACAGGACCTTCATCGCTCTCCCCGCCTCAGGCCGCCCAGGCCTCGGCCAGCGCCGCTCCGACCAGGGCGGCGCTGGCATTCCAGCAATATCGCAGGACATGCCGCCGCCCGGCCTCGGACAAGCGGCCCCTCAGCTCCTCGTCCTCGGCGATGCGCGCCAGGGCCGCCGTCCACGCCTCGACATCGAGCGCGGGCAGTATGAGGCCGCCCGGCCCCGCCGTCTCGGGCAGGGCACCGGCATCGGACACCAGGACCGGGCTGCCCCGGCACAGGGACTCGGCTACCGGCATGCCGAAGCCCTCGTAGAGCGACGGCGTGCAGTGGGCCAACGCCGCGCCGTAGAGGCCGGGCAGCAGGTCTTCGCGCACATAGGACAGCAGGCGCAGTTCGCCCCTGGCCATCAGGTCACGCCACGGGCGACCGCCGCCCCACTCGCCCCAGCCGCTGGCCCCCGCCAGCACCAGGGGGACTCTTTGCCGCAGGGCCTGCGGCAGGCGGGCATAGGCAGCGACCAGGGTGTTCAGGTTCTTGCGCGGCTCCAAGGTGCCGACACAAAGGAAATAGGACCGCTCGACCAGTCCCAGCTCCGCCAACGCCGCCGGGCCGGCCGGTGCGCTCTCCAGCAGGGACGGCCGCAATCCGGGCGGCGCCACCCGGATCTTCTCGGGCGCCACGCCGTAATGCCCGGCCAGCTCGCGGGCGGTGAAGGGGGAAACGGCGATGATCCGTGGCGCGGCCTCCAGCACGGCGCCCAGACCGGCCAGCCAGGCCAGACGGCTGGGAGGATGGGTGCCGGGATGGCGAATGAAGGACAGGTCGTGAACCACCGGCACACAGGGCTCGAACGAATAGGTGGGGCGAAAATTGGGCGCGAAGCACACCGCCCGCCCGCCCGGCACAACCGGCTTGCCCAGCCGCCACAATCCGGCCCGCACGGCATGCCAGGCCAGTCTCGCCCCCGGCACCCGCCGCAGCAGGCTGCCGGAGAGGTTGGGCGGCGGACGCAGGTTCCGGTTCCAGCCCAATCCGGTGAAATAGCGCCATTCGGCATGTCCGAGGGTCGAGGGCAGGCGCTCGATGATGGCCCTCGCATAGTGCCCGACCCCGGTCAGGGGCGGCATGAGGCAGGAGGCATCCACCAGGACCCGCATGGTCAGCCCGCCTCACGCATGGTCGTAGAAATGGGGAGACAGCCGCCGATACACGGCAATTCCCACGGGCAGCCACACCAAGCCATGCAGCGAGGCCACCATCATCAATGGCCAGGCCAGCGTCCCCTCCAGCAACAGACTTCGCCAGGCCTCCATCAGGCCGGCAAGGGGATTGAGCATCATCATGCCCCGCCATCCGGCGGGCACCTGATCGAGCCGGTAGATCACCGGCGTGCAGTACAGCAGGAAGGCCAGCACGACGCGGACCAGATGCTCCATGTCCCGCAGCACCATGTTCAGACTGCCCACCAGCAGGGTCAGGCCCAGCAGCACGACGGCCTGGATGGTGAACAGCACAACGATGCCGGGCAGCCAGTCCCATTGGGGATGGATGCCGTACACCGCCAGGATCACCGCCACCACCGGCAGCGAGGCGGCGAACTGCCAGCCGTCCTGCAGCACTTGCCCGGCCGCCAGCAGCCAGTGGGGAAACCGCACTTTCTTGATCAGGTCGCGGTTGCCGGCAAAGGCCCTCGTCCCCGCCACCACCGAATTGCCCGCCCAATGCCAGGCGAACAGGCCGCTCACCAGAAAAGCCACCATATCCTCCCGGCCCAGCGGCAGCACCACATGAAAGGCGAAGGCGAAGACCAGGGTCAGGCCCAGCGGATGGCCCAGCGACCAAAGATAGCCGAGCCACGAATTCTTGTAGCGCACCTTGATCTGCATGGCGGCGATGACAAGGCCCATTTCGGCCAGACGGCTGCTTGTTCCCGTCATGGCAGGGAATCCGCCGCCGGCGGCAGCAGGCCCAATGCCGCCAGGACATCTCCCGGCGGCCCGTCATGGGTGATGCGGTGCCGGCCCACAGCGATCATCCGCCGGCAATTGGCCAGGATGTCATCCACCAGATTGCTGACGATGACCAGGGTGACCCCGTCGGCATTGAGGCGGCGCAGCCGCTCCTCGCAGCGGCGGCGAAACTCCACGTCCCCCACCGCCAGGGTTTCGTCCAGCAAGATGATGCCCGGATCGGCATTGACGGCCACCGAAAAACCCAGCCGGGCGACCATGCCCGAGGAATAGGTGTAGACGGGCTCGTCGATGTAATCTTCCAGCCCGGCGAATTCCACGATCTCGTCGAAGCGCGCGGCCACCTCGCGGCGCCGCAGCCCCAGCAGCACGCCGTTGAGCAGCACGTTGTCGCGGCCGGAAAGGTCGGGATGGAAGCCGGCACCGAGTTTCAGCAGGGGCACGACCCGTCCGCTCACCCGGACCTGGCCGGCGCAGGGCCGGGTCACGCCGGCCATCAGGGCGAGAAGGGTGGTCTTGCCGCAGCCATTGGGGCCGAAGATCCCGACCGCCTCGCCCCTGCCGATGTCGAGGGAGATATCCTCCAGCACCACGTGGCGGGCCGCAATCCGCTCCGGCCGTCGCCGCAGCAGGGAGTACAGCGCGGCCTTGACGCCACCGCCCTTCCGGCTGGCGGGAAAGCTCTTGCTGACCCTGTGAAGGCTGATGACCGTGCTGTCAGATGACGAGGTGTTCGTTCCGCAGGAGGGTGACATAGCGTTCAACCTGCTCCTCCAGCGCCGGTTGCGGGCCATAGGCCTCCGCAAGCAAGCGGACGATATCGCCCACCGCCGTCTCGCCGTCGCACAATTCATAAATCAACATGGCGATAGGGTTGAGATAGTGTACCCGGCCACGCCCGGCATCGTGCACCACGATGCCGCCGGCCGCCTCGGCGACTTCCAGATCGTCACGCCTGCGCGGAAGCCCTGGCGTCACCCCTCGCCGCCCCCGCCCGATCCAGCGGCATAGGCGGTGCTGCCCACATGGACGTTGATGGAATCCATGTCGAAGGACACCATGGCCGGCACCGCGAAGGCCGAACCGGCCAGCAGACGCTTCATGAACTTGCGCCGCTTGGGGTCGACCCGTTCAAGCACCTTCTCGTCATCCATTCGCTGAATCTCCCGCCCGACAAGAACCACGGAACAGATCAAACAGTAGCGTCTTCGATTCCTCAAGGGAGCCATTATACAAGAGGAACGTCCTCGAGCAATGAATCAGGCGAAACGGCGCCGAAAGCCAGGTGATGGACCGGTCGGGAAAGGTGGTTCGGCGCGTCAGGCGCCGCACCGCCTTGGTCGCCTCGAGGGGGGCGATCCTGGATGACTGCCCATGGGCCGGCCGGATGAACACGATGTCGTCCACCAAGCCGGTGGAAATCCGCCATGGACGGCCGAGATCGCGGGGAGATATGGCCCGCACGGTCTTCCCGTCCGGATCGGGCTGGGCCGGCAGGTGGGGCCGCAGGGCGGTGAGGCCGGGAATCAGCCGGAACGTGCCCTCGCGGGCATGGAAGCGACGCGGCCACGGCGTGGCCATCAGCCTGTCGTCGATCAGCACCATTTCGTCGGCGTGGACCTCCACCCCGTCAGCCAGCAGGCCCAGCATCAGCGTGGTCTTTCCCGCCCCCTTGCGGCCGACGAACAGCACGCGGCGCCCATCCAGGGTGGCCAGGCCGGCATGAACCCGCATGTGCGGCGCCAGGCTATCGTGCACCGCCTGGTGCAGGACGCTGTAAATCAGGTCGCGGGCACCGTCGGGATCAAGGGCGATACCGGCCGGTGCCCCGTCGGCCGACACCACCAGCCGTCCCGGTGACCGCGTCTCGACCGCGAAATGTATCCGGGCGATGGCGTCTCCGCCCTGTTCGGCATCCTGGGCGAGAAAGCGCAGCGAGTGGAGCAACTCGGACGAATCGCACGAGATTTCCACCTCATGGGTGAGCAGTCGAAAGCGCAGTTCACCCCCCGTCATGGCACCCCCCGCCGGGAAGCAGTGATCGCAGGATCGCCGGGGCCAGGTCCAGCGGCTCGCCCGCCCAGGGAAAGCGGAACTGGACCATGCCGGGGCTGCCGTTGAGCTCGAGGATGGCCCAGTTGCCCACGCCCGGAGGCTCGTCCGGGCGCGACAGGATGGCATCCACCGCGGCGATCCGCATTCCCGGCAAGGCCTGACACAGGCGCTCGATGTGGCTGGCGTAGCCGGGGTGCTGTCCGACGATCCCCACCAGACTGTCCCCTCCCATGGCGGCGTTCGACGCCTCGCGCAGGTGCACCCGCCGGCCCAGGGCGGGAATGCTCGTCTCGTCGAGTCCCTGACGGGCCAGCATTCCTCTTTCCAGCTCGCCGATGGTCACCGGCCCCTGGCCGGTTTTCCTGTATTTCAGCCGGTTCTTGCGGGCCAGCAACCGAAGGATTGTCGACCGGCCGTTACCCTCCACATGGGCGGGGCGGTCGACGCGGATTCCGACCACCCGGGGACGGATATAGAAAAAACGGACGGCTTGGCCGGGAACATGGTCTTCCACCAGAAGGCGCTTCCCCGCGGCCGCGATGCGCTCCGCCGCGTCCCCGATGGCGTCAGGATCCGTCAGGTTGGGAAAGACCTTTTCCCCCAGGCTGCCGTCCACGGGCTTCAGGCACACCGGGCGGCGGCGCGACAGGGCGTGGGCTATTGCCGCCCCGGCCTCATGCGGGGGGAAAGCCATGCCTTCGGGCACCGGAAAACCGAGAATCCCCAGCACGATTTTCGATGCCAGCTTGTCGATGGTCATCGGCCGGCAGCCGGCGTTGAGGTGACGGCAGTCCTGCAGGGGAGCGCCGGGCGGGCCGACCAGTATTCTTCCGGCCTGGAAATGGGCGATGCGGTCGGGCAGGTCGACGGCCAGCCACCAGCCCGGGTTGACCGCGCCGCCCGGCGCGGCCTCGTGACGAAGAGCCCGAGCCGGCAGCTCCAGGGCACGCGCCGCCTGACACAGGCAGGCGACCTGAAGGTCGCCCTTGCGGGCGAAGTCCAGGGCCAGCCCATCGGATTGGAAGGCCGACAGGATCGGGCGAACCGTCATCAGGCGACAATGGGGGCGGGCGCCGCCCAGTCGGGGAGGAGCAACGCATCCATAAGGGCGCCGGCCACATCCTGGGGCTCCCCCTGCCAGGGGAAGTGAAAGGGCACCATTCCGGGACTGCTGTTGGCCTCCAGAACCACGTAATTGCCGTCGGCGGCCGGAGCGGTGGGGTCCAGAATCTTGGTGTCCACGGCGGTCACCCGCAGCCCGGCGATGGCGTTGCACAGGCCTTCGATCTTCTCGACATAGCTGGGGTGCAGGAGGTCGCGGCAATTGATGCCGTCGCCCCCCCTGTAGCCGTTGGACACGGAACGCAGGAACAGCCGGACTCCCTCCGGCGGCACATGGTCGAGCCCAAGCCCCAGACGCTCCAGGTGGAACATCAGGTCGTCATCGATGGCGATGGGGACATGGCCGGTGCGGCGCACCTTCTCCATATTTTTCGCCTGGATCAGTTGCCCGATGGTGGACACGCCATCGCCATCCACATTGGCCGGCAGGTCCATGCGCACCCCGGCCACCCGGGGATGGATGTAATGGAAACGCACGGCGGCGCCGGCCCAGGACCGCTCCACCAGCACGACACGCCCGCGCGCCGTCACCTGGCGAAATGCCCGCCGCCAGTGCGCCTCTTCGCTCAGATTGGGAAAAACGTCGGTGCCCTTGCCCCGCCCGTTGGACTTGATGCAGATCGGACCGCCCAGCCCCCGGCAGTAGGCGATCGCATCCTCCTCGTTCTCGGCACGGAACAGGCGCCCCTCGGGCACGGGAAAGCCCAGGATGGTGAACAGATCCTTGGAGACCTGCTTGTGGTTGGTGACGGGCACCAGCATGCCGTTGATGTGCCGGCAATCCTCCCGCCCGACGCCGGGGGGACCGACAATCAGCCGTCCCTGCTTGAAATAGGCCACCTTGTCGTCCAGGCCCAGACGCAGCCAGGGCTCGCCCTCGCAATCCGTGACCGCGTCCAGTCTTGGGCCATCGATACCCCGCCGGCGCGCCGCCCGGATCAGGCAGGCGGCATGGAGGTCTTTCCGCTCGACAAAGTAGCCGGCCAGCGGATCACCAGCCAGAAACACCTTGACCCTGTCCGTACCGTATTCTTCCATGCCCCCTCCGTCGTGCCCCCGAATGTGCAGCCTCCAAGACGATGCTGCAATCATGCTGGTGGCGTAGGAAGGAGAATCGGCTGATGAGCGCCATGGTGCCGCGATCGGGCGTCTGGGCCGCGATGACGGCGGGTCTCGGCGCGGCCTGCCTGCTGCTGGCCGGTTGCGGCGCGTATTTCCTGCCGCGCCAGCAGAAGGCCTCGGCCATGGCGGCGGCGGCCGGCTGGGACTACCGGCTCCTGACGGCGGGGCCGTTCGCCCTGGCCAGCGCCACAGGTCCATCGGCCCAGGGCAGCCAGACCCTGACCGTCTATCTCGAGGGCGACGGTCTGGCCTTTCTGGGCAATGGCCGGAGCTCCCCCGATCCCACCCCCAATGATCCCTACGGCCTGCGACTGGCCTTGTCCCATCCCGGGGGACAGGCCGCCTATTTGGGCCGGCCGTGCCAGTATTCCCTGGTCGCGGCCTGTACCCCCCGGTACTGGACCAGCCACCGCTATGCCCCCGAAGTCATCGCGGCCGTCGGCGATGCGCTGTCGCAGTTGAAGCGACGAACCGGCGCGCGGCGGCTGATCCTGGTGGGGTATTCCGGCGGCGGCGCCCTGGCCGCGCTGCTGGCGGCCAGACGGGACGACGTGGCGGCCCTGGTCACCATCGCCGCCAATCTGGACCTGGGGGAATGGACCCGGCGCGAGGGGCTCACGCCGCTATGGGGCTCGGAAGACCCGGCAACCCAGGCCGCCGCCCTGCGGGGGCTTCCCCAGGTCCACCTGGTGGGGGGCCGCGACGAGGTCGTTCCGCCCTATGTGATGCGCTCGTTTCTGGCCAAGATGGGACCGGGAGCGACACCCGCCATGGAACTGCCCGAATTCGGGCACGATTGCTGCTGGGCCGACGACTGGGGCCGTCTCGCCCGCCTGCCGGCCATCACCGCGTTGCCCGGCTGGCGATCACCGTGACCCACGCCATGGATCGCGCCGACCTGCTCGCCCCCATGGCCCCCGAATTCCGGCTGCTGTGCCTGGCGGCGAGGGCAGCGGGACCAGAGGAATTCGCCGCCACCTGCGCCAAGGTCGGGGATTGGGGCGCGGTGTGGTCGGGAGCGCTGTTTCATCGGCTTGTCGCCCCGCTTGAAGCCACCATCGGCCGGGCGGCCCCCGGCGTGGTTCCCAAAGGATTGGTGCAGGACCTCCAGCGGCAGGTGATCGTCGAGAGCCTGCAATGCCGCAAGCTGGCCGCCGAGCTGACCGTGCTGGTCCAGCGGTTCGAGGCCGCCGCAATCCCGGTCCTGGTCCTCAAGGGCATCGCCCTGTCCATCCATCTCTATGGAGCGCCGGCCAGCCGCGGGCTCGGCGACATCGATCTCCTGGTGGCCCCAGCCGAGTTGAAAAGGGCGGACAGGGTGCTGCGCCAGGCCGGATACCGGCGCAAGGGCGCGGCGTTCATCGAGTACCCCGCCGGTCCCCGACATGCCCGCATCAAGGACATCTGCTACGTCCATGGCGACACCAAGGTGGTCGTCGAACTGCATCAGCGCCTGACGGAAAACCCCCACCTTCTGCCTTGGGCGCATGAGGACCTCTGGCGGCAGAGGGAATTCGTGGAGGTCGAGGGCACGGCGGTCCCGGTGATGCCCGCCCACCTCCTGCCGGTCTATCTGGCCGTTCATGGCGCCGGCCACTGCTGGGAGCGCCTGCGCTGGCTTGCCGATCTGGCGGATCTTCTGCGCCCCGGCCGACAGGCGAAGCAGGCGCTCGCCACCGCCCGCGAGATGGGCCTGGCAAGGCCGTTCGGCGACGCCCTTGCCCTATGCCATCATTGGCTCGGCCTGCCGGTCGACGCATCCCTTCTGCCGGCACCAGGGACCCTGTCCCCCTTCATCCGCCGCTTCTTCGCCGGCAACCGCTGGAATCATTCCCCTCGCCCGGGTGACCTGGAATGGCTGCGGCGGCAATCCCTGTGGGGGCGCCTCCACCGTCTGTCGCTGCGGACCGAGTGGCGTTACCAGGCATGGGAGCTGGTCGCGACATTGATCTGGCCGCCCGACTGGGAGGTCATCCGCCTGCCCGATTCCCTGTTCTGGCTATACCCCGCGTTGCGGCCGCTGGGATGGATTCTGCGGCGCCGTCATCGGCCATGACCGGCCCGCTTCCCGGTGCGACCGAGTGATACCCACCACACCGTAAGCAACCTTATTATATATACGACAATCAACCCAGGGTCATATTTGAAACAACGACAGGCCCATCGATAACGGCGCAGCTCACTACAAGTTGGAACAAGATATTACCGATCCGGGATCGAAACGCCATTGCCAGTGCCGCACGGCTTCATTAATAATAATTCAAGTCTATGTCCGACGACTCCGCTGTGGGGGCAAATTTGAAGAAGCTAACGCTCCTTGTAGTGGCTATTGCAAGCATGGCCGGTTCAAAGGTCATGGCTGCCGGCACCTATAACTCCACCAACTCGGTCGCTTCACCCCAGGTGTCGCAGCAGTCGTCATCCCAAACCGCGACGCAGATTTCGTCGCGGATCAGTCAGGCGGTGTCCGGCGCGACGGGCGGTACCGGCGCCACCGGCGGCTTTGGTTCCGGCGGCGGCACCGGTGGCGGCACGGGCGGCTTCGGTTCCGGTTCCGGTGGCGGTACCGGCGGTACTGGTGGCGGAAGTGGTGTTGGAGGCTCGTCCCAGGGCAGTTCCCTCGACGACGGCGTGATCGGCCGCTCGGCCGGTTCCGCCGACAAGGCGTTCGGGCTGTGGTTCAATGTCGGAACGGCGCGGGCCAGCGACACTCACGCCTTCGAGTCGTTCCACGGCACCATCGCCACCTTCGTGGGCGGCGCCGATTACCGCGTGAACGACAAGATGTTGGTGGGAATGGCGGTCGGCTATGAAATGGCCCGCATCACCACCACGTTCAACAACGGCGCCATGACCGCCGACAATGCGGCGATCGCCCCCTATTTCGGCTATTCGTTCAACGACTATCTGAGCCTGGATGCCACGGTCGGCTACGCTTTCGTCAATTACGGGCTGACCCGCAACAGCGGCGCGATCAAGGGCAGCACCGATGGCGGCCGTGTTTTCTCGTCCACCAATATCACGGCGCACACCAGCCTGGACAACTGGCAGCTGAGCTCCGGGCTTGGCTATCTGTATCTCCTCGAGCACCAAGGCAGCTATACCGAAGTGGGAGTCGGGGGGAACGCGGTCTCGGCGGTGAACATCCGCCTCGGGCAGTTGCGCTCGGTCAACAAGATCGGCTACCTGGAGAAGACGGAATGGGGCTCGATCATGCCCTATCTGCTGGTGCGCCCCGAGTATGACGTCAGCAAGACTCCGGCGTCCCTGCTCGACGCCGCGACCAGCACCAAGGCCACCGGCGACCGCTTCGGGACGACGTTCGGCCTGGGCCTGGGCATGAACATTGGTGACGACAGCTCCGTCACCCTCGAAGGCACCACCAGCCAGTTCCGCCGCTACCTGGGCATGGATGGACTTTCGGGCACCATCCGTCTGGCATTCTGAGCGTCCGGGACTACCTTCTTAAAGGAGAGGCGCGTTCGCCCGGCGGATGCGCCTTTCTTCTTACGATTGCGGCATCTGCGGCGGATCACGGAAACGGGTGGAGTTGATGAAGGTCGCCATCATCGTCGACTGGCTGTCGGTGATCGGTGGAGCCGAGCGGGTCCTGGCCGAGATGACGGCGCTTTATCCCTCGGCCCACCTCTTCGCCGTGGTGGATCATCTGCAGGACCGCGCCATCCTGAACGGCTGCCCGGTGACCACGAGCTTCGTGCAGGGGCTGCCGGGAGCCGGCCGCCACTACCGCCGTTATCTGCCTCTGATGCCGTTGGCGGTGGAGCAATGGAACCTCGGCGGCTACGACCTCGTTCTGTCCGCCAGCCATGCCGTCGCCAAGGGCGTCATCTCCACCCCCTGGCAGGTCCACATCGCCTACATCCACACCCCCATGCGCTTCGCCTGGGACCTGCAAGACGAGTCCCTGGAACAGGCTGCCCTCAGCCGCCCCGGAGGTTGGATCGCCCGCTGGCTGCTGCATCGGCTGCGCCTGTGGGATCAGATTTCGGCGCAACGTCCCGACCACCTGATCGCCAATTCCGCCTTCGTCGCCGACCGCATCCGCAAGTATTGGCGCCGCGAGGCCGAGGTGATCCATCCCCCGGTGGCATGCGGGCGCTTCGAGCCCAGAGCGAGCCCCGAGGATTTCTATCTCAGTGTCTCGCGTCTGGTGCCGGGCAAGCAGATCGAATTGCTGGTGCGGACCTTCGCGGCCATGCCGGACCGCCGCCTGGTGGTGATCGGCGACGGACCGGAATTGAAGCGGCTCCGCCGGATGGCGAGCCCCAACGTCAGCATCATGGGCTGGCAGCCGGACGAGGTGGTCGCCGATCACATGGCCCGCTGCCGGGCCTTCATCCTGGCCGCCACCGAGGATTTCGGCATCGCGCCGCTGGAGGCCCAGGCGGCCGGGCGGCCGGTGGTGGCCCTTGGGCGGGGCGGGGCCCTGGAAAGCATGAACGGGCTGGACCACTCACGCCCCAACGCCGTCTTCTTCGCCGAGCCGACGGTTGCCTCCCTGCGGGACGGACTGGACCGGTTCGAAGCCAACGCCGCCCGGTTTTCGCCCCATGAGTGCCGCGCCAATGCCGAGCGCTTCGCCCCGCAGCGCTTCCGTGACGCGCTGGCCCAGGCGGTGAACAAAGCCATGGCGGCCCAGGGACGGCGGTCCCCATGATCGCGGGGATCGTCGCATGCGTGGCGGGACTGGGGCTCGGCCTCGGCTCGGTGGCGTTCTCCCTTCCCGTTTTCGCCCTGGGCGTCTGGCAGCAATCCGAACCGATGGTGGTGGCGGCCCATGCCGGCGCGGCCTTGTGCTGGCTCGGCCTGGCCCTCGCCTGCCCCCCCACCGCGCTGGCCGAGCGGCTGCGCTCGCCCCTGGTGCTGCCGCTGCTAGCCCTGGCCCTGTGGGGAGCGCTTGCGGCCCTGTGGTCCGATCACCCGCTGCGCTCCATCCTGGGACCGCCGCAAAGTGGCGAGGGGGCGCTGTGGAGCCTGGATACCGCCGCCTATGTGGTGGCGGCCTGGTGGCTGAGGGATTGCCGCCCCGCCGCCTTCCGCCGCCTGGCCTGGGGCGGAGCCGTCGCCGTTCTGGCGGTCGGACTGGTCAATGCCCCGATCCTGCGCTCGGCCACCATCCTGGGGGCGCTGCCATCCTTCTTCAGCTTTCCCAAGTTCCTCGGCTTCAGCGCGTTGGGGCTGTTCCCGGTGGCGTGGCTGCTGCGGGCCCAAGGTCGGCGTGGCTGGGTTGCCATGCTGTCGGCCGGGGTCGCCGGCCTGCTGCTGTCGGATAACCGCTCGGCCATGAGCGGGCTTCTGATGGCCGCCCTGTTCCTGTTCCCGATAAGCGGCCCTGCCCATCATGATCGCCGCCGCCTCGTTCTGCCCCTTGGCGCCTTGGCGGTCACGGCGGCGGCCGTCCTGCCCTACGTCGTGCTCCGCCATGCCGACTGGTTCCACGGCAGTTTCTCCCTATGGTCCCGATCCATATTGTTGGGCGCGGTGGATGGCCTGATCTTCGACGGCGCCCCGGCGGCGCTGTTCGGGCACGGCTGGCACGCTTACCAGGAATTCCTGGCCCGGGGCATCGCGGAGACCGGTATCTCGCTGGTGGATGGGCAATGGAAGGACCTGACCCGCGACGAATTCCACGCCCATAACGGGGTCATCCAGGCCGCCTTCGCCATCGGCCTGCCGGGTGCGTTGCTGATGCTGCTGTCGCGCGTCGCCATTGTCTGGGGGGCGGCAGGCGCCGCCGCCGGCATGGCCACGGCCTTCGCCGTCTGCCTGACCCTGACCGAGGCCACCTGGTTCATGCTGGCGGCCAGCCTGGCTTATCTGGGCCTGGCCATTGCCGCCCTGGCGCCGCCGCTGGAGCCCGCACCGGCCGCCGCCGGGCGTGGCGGAGACGCCGCCCGAATCTTCGCCCTGGCCTCGGCCCTGGTCGGATGCGGCCTTTCGGGGCTGTTGCTCATCCATGCCCAGGCGACGCGCCAACTCATAACCTGCATCAAGGCGGACCAATGCCCGTCGGCCCCGGTTCCCGACCATTTCATCGGCGGCGGCAGCGAGATCGCGGCCCTGATCAATACGGTGGTGGGAGGCCGAACGGGAGCATTCAACAATCAGTCCCTGGCCATTTTGGTCCGGCGCATGGCTCTGCGACGGGACCGCCCGCCATCAGCGCTTCTGTCCCTCGCCCTGTGCCACGTCTTCGGACGGGCGGCGTTTCTGCCCCGGACATCGCGCTTCGGCGCGCTGACCCGCGAGGACGAAACCCTGTGGCGCGATGAGGTCCTGCGATTGCTGGAGGTGGCACCGGGCCGGCAGGACATCGCCGCCATCCACCTCAACTGGCTTGTCCAGCAGGGGCGCGAAAGCGAGGACACGATCGTTCTTCCCGAACTGGAACGCCGCTTTCCCGACCATCCCGTGGTTCAGTGGTTTCGGGGATTGCGCATGATCGCCGGGGCCGATGCCGGGCAACGGCGGGCCGGCCTGATCCGCTTGCGCCAGGCCCTGGACGGTGGAATCAAGCGCTTCGTCGTGGTCCCGGCCGAGATCGAAGCCGGCATCAGCAACGCCGGACTTGCGCCGTGACGCCCAACGGCATCCGGCTGATCCAGGGATTAGCCATGGTGGTCAGCGGCACCCTGGCCTATCTGATCCGGCACGCCACGCTGGCCATGCCGCTACGCTATGGCGTGGCCATCGCCGCCGGATCGCTGCTGATGATGGGAGCCCAGCGGCTGCTCTCCCGCTTCCCCCGGCAGAGCCCGTCAGCTGACCTGTGGCGTCATGCCGAAGCCGTGGCGAGCATCGCCGCCATCCTGGTCACGGCCGCCTTCGCGTTGAAGGTATCGACCGGCTTTTCACGCTTGTGGGCGGTCTACTGGATGGCATCCTCGTGGTTCTTCCTGGCGGCCATCGACGCCGTCTGGGAGCGGTACAGGGCACCCCGGCGGATCGTGGTGGCGGGACCGGCCGCGTTCACCGAGCCGATCAAGGCCCGCCTCACCTCGGGTGCGGTCGCGGACATGGAATTCATGCCTCTGCCCGATCTGGTCCGGTGGCTCGACCGCCACGAAACGGTTGACGGCCTGGTCGATGAAATCATCGTGGTGGGCCCGGTGCCGGACGATGCGGTGCGGTCCGCGCTGATTCTTGCCCTCCACGGGAATCCGGTGGACTTGCGCTACTGCGTCGACCTTGGGGGCCTCCTTCCCGAGGGATGGGCCAACACCCCCCTGGGCGAGCTGACGGTGCCGCTGGCGCCAATTCAGCCCCTGAGGCAGCGCATGATCAAGCGGTTGGAGGATTTGGTGCTGACCCTCCTTGCCCTCCCCGTCCTGTTGCCCGTTTTGGCGGCAATCGCCCTGATGATTCGTCTCGACAGTCCTGGGCCGGTGCTTTTTCGCCAGCGTCGCCTGGGGCTGGGAGGGCGGGCTTTCACCATTCTCAAATTCAGGACCATGCTGGACGATGCGTCGTTGCAGGCCGAGGCGCCACAGGCCCGGAAGGGAGACGACCGCATCACCCGGTTGGGCCACCACCTCCGCCGTTCGGGCCTCGACGAGCTGCCGCAGATCTTCAATGTACTGAAGGGAGAGATGTCTCTGGTCGGCCCCCGCCCCCATGCCCTTCCCCACGACGTGCAGTGGTCGGCGGCGGTCGCGGGCTACACGAGGCGCTTTGAAATGAAGCCGGGGATCACCGGACTGGCCCAGATAAAAGGATGCCGTGGTCCTGTTGACCTTGGAAGGCCCATCGAGGATCGCTTGGCGATGGACATGGCATATATCGCATCCTGGTCCCTAGCCCTTGACCTCCAGATCATCATCAAGACGGTCCGGAATAGATTGGCTGGCGATACCCCGGACCTCTGAAACGGCCCCCCCCTGGAACCGTCATGCTCCAGGGGGGGGGAATCGCGCGGACCATGGCGGAGGGCCTACGCCCGCCCACCGCCCGGCACCTTCTACAGGGTCATGCGAGTCGAAGACGGTGAGGTAGCCGTCGATGCGCCGGGTGGTCACCTCCCGCTGGGGAATGGTGGTGCCGAGCGCCTTGGCGACGTGTCGTCACATGCCGCAATGATAAGCGCAAGAGATATGACGAAGGGCAGAGAAAAATGTTTGGATCGAATGGGCATCTTGGTATCCCTGGCCTGGCGGGGCCGGCTCATGAACTCTGGACGACGGCCCGCACGTACTGTACCGTATCGTACAGTTTTGGCTTTAGCAATGCGGTTTTCGGCGGCAGGGAAAGGCATCCATGAGAGACGAGCGGAAAGCGGTCCCCGGTAAACCCCAGGCACGTGGAATTGCCCGCAGGGCCGCCATGCTCAGGGCGGCGACGGAACTGTTCCTGGAGAAGGGATTCGAACGCACCAGCCTGAGCGATATCGTCGATCGCTCCAAGGGGTCCCGCAGTACTCTTTATGAGTATTTCGGCAATAAGGAAGGCCTGCTGCGGGCCATGGTCGAGGACACTGCCGCCATGATGCGTCAGAACGTCGGCATCGACAGCGTTGCGCAGGGCATGACCGAAGCCGGGCTGGTCGAACTGGGGGTTCGCTTCATCCGCGCCGTCCTGGCGCCGGATGTCGTCGCGGTCTATCGGATCGTGGCCAGCGAAGGCCGTTGGGTTTCGGGCATCGCCGAACTGTTCTATCAGGCGAGCGTCCAGGAACAGAAGAGCCGCCTATCCGACTGGTTCCGGCAGGCACGGTCTTCCGGGGGGTTCAAGGACATTTCCCCCGACGACCTGACGCGCCTTTTCGTCGGGATCGTCCTCGCCGACTTCCACGTTCGGCATACTATCGGCCTGGACCCAACCTGGGACGACGACGAGATTCAGCGCCATACCAAGCTGGCGGTGGGGATTTTCCTGGCCGGAATCAGGTTGCCGCCCGACTGAATGGAGAAGAGGGAATGACCTTTCATGCCCCGAACCAAAATTGTCGAAGCCGCCACGAGCCATCAGTCAGGCGACAGCGCCGCTAAACGTGGCAGGACGGTTTCACGAGCCTTGGTCACATCGTCGACAAAATCGATCTCGGTCCATGAAAGGTCGCTGATGTCGGTGGCGGCGAACCGCTCGGGTTCGGCCAGGATCAGGTCGCGGATCGCTTCCTCGTATTCCAGGCCGGTCTGCCCCTGTTCCACATACCGGGCACAACGGTCGGCCAGCAGAATCGCCATGGCGGGAGAGAAGCGGAAGAAACCGACCGATTCCCCGTGCCAGTCATGGGCATGCTCGGGCTTCTTGCGGAAGTCGACGATCCGTTCGTTCCGCAAGCAGATCTTCACCGGCTCGTCGCCCGGCTCGATCTCGCGGTCCAGCAGCAGCACGTTTTCGGCCGGAGCGGCCAGCAAGCGGCCGATCATGGCCGGATCGTACAGCACGTCACCATCCATCAGGATCACCGGACGACCGCACCGCAGCCGTTCGGCCTGCACCCATAACGATACCAGGCTACCCAGCCGGAAATCGGGGTTTTCGATCAGGCGGACCCGGCCTTCCAGGCCCAGCCGCGCCACTTCCCGCCGGATGGCGTCGCTCTGATAGCCGACGGTCAGCCCGATATCCTCGACGCCATGGGCCATCAGGGCGTCCAGATGGCGCTCCAGCAGGGTCTTGCCCCCGAATTCCAGCAGCACCTTGGGGCCGGGAATCGCGCCATCCAGTCTGCGGCCGACACCGGCGACCAGCAGGATGACGGCCGGGGAAGATTTCGACATGTTATCGCTGAAACTCATGTGAACCCCTCTTCACGCGGCCTTCATTTCGCCGACGATGTCCGCGACGGCTGCCAGCAGGCGCTGGAAATCGGCCGGATCGATAGCACCGATACAGCCGATACGGAAGCTATCGGCCCGACTGAGCTTGCCGGGATAGATCAGGAATCCCCGCCCGGCCAAGGCCCGGTAGAAATCCTCGAACCTGAACCAGCCCTCGGCCGGGCTGTGGAAGGTGGCGATGATGGGCGCCTGCACGGCGGGGGCGAGGAACAGCCGGAATCCAAGCCCGGTCATGCCGGCCGCCAGGGTGGCGAAATTCTCCTGATAGCGCCGCAGCCGGGCCGGCGGACCACCTTCGGCCTCCAGATGGCGCAATGCGGCGACCAGCGCCGCCACCACCTGGACCGGCGGAGTGAAGCGCCATTGTCCGTTGGCTTCGAAGCCGCGCCACTGGTCGCAAAGATCGAGGCTGAGGGACGGGCAGACATTCCGGGCGGCGGCCAGCGCCCGCCTGTCGATCAGGGCGAAGCCCAGCCCCGGCACCCCCTCCAGGCATTTGTTGCTGGAGGCCATGATCGCGGTGGCCGGATGGCGCCTAAGATCGATGGGCAGGGCGCCGAAGCTGCTCATGGCGTCCACCAGCAGCGCCTTGCCGTGACCGAGGACGATTGCGGCAATCTCGGCTAGGGGATTGAGCAGTCCGGTCGTGGTCTCGCAATGGACCATCGCCACATGGGTGATGGACGGATCATCGGCCAGCGCCCGGCCGACGCGGGCGGGGTCGACCGGCTGATCCTCATTCCAGGACAGGGTCTCCACCTGCCGGTTCAGGCGGTGGCCCATGGCGGCCATCCGCTCGCCATAGGCTCCGTTGACCAGCACCAGCAGCCGGTCGGCCGGCCCGACCAGGGTGGCGATGGTCGCCTCGACGATGAAGGTGCCGCTGCCCTGCAACGGTACCGCCACATGGCTGCCCTCGCCATGGACCAAGGCCAGCAGCCTTTGGCGCATCTCCGCCGTCAGGGCGATGAAGGCCTCGTCGCGCGACCCCCAATCGCGCAGCATGGCCTGGCGGGTTTCCGGGCGGGTCGTCAGCGGTCCCGGGGTCAGCAGGATGGCGGGCTGGGTCATCAGGCGGCGTCACCGGCTTCACCGGTCTGAAGGGCCTGGACGGCGATCAGCCGGCGAAGACGCCATCCGGTCAGCAGCGCCATCAGCGTCGCTCCGATGGCCGCGCCGACCAGGATCGGCAGCAGCCAGTTCAGCCAGGCCAGCGGCGCGAACAGATACAGCAGATCGTCGATGTCGAAGCCGAAGGCACCGGAATAGGCCTTGACGGTCAGGTTCTGCCGCTGCTCCAGGACTTCCGACCAGTGGCCGCAGAGGAACAGCGACACACCGGCGATCAGGCCGAGGACAATGGCCCAATCCCCCAGGGAGGAGTTGCGCAGGCCGACGCCAATGGCGACGAAGAACACCGGATTGACGATGTTGTCGACCAGACAATCCCAAGCCCGGCCTTCCGGCGTCGCCATGTTGCCGATGCGCGCCAGTTCGCCGTCGGCCCGATCGAGAAAAGCCGAAAGCAGCCATAGCCAGCCGCCCCACCACGTCCACTCGGAATCCCCCGGCAACAGCGCGGCGGCGGCCATCAGGCCGGTGATCAGGCGAAGGGTGGTGATGTGATTGGGGGTGACCCCGGTGCCAACCAGCGGGCGGACCAGCGGGCGGGCCAGTCGATGCGTCCACGAACCACCCATCATGACGATGTCTCCTCTATCTTGGATGGCGCGGCACCGACCAGACGCCGCCCCTCGATCCATTGCCAGGCCAGCAGCCCCGGAACCCCCAGGAACAACTCGCGGATCCGTTTCAACAGCGACAGCTCGATGGCGCTCTGCGGCCCGATGCCCAGAAGCCCGCACACCAGGATGAAGCCGCCTTCCTGAATACCCAGGGCGCCCGGCACCGCGAACCCCAGGGCACGGATGGCCTGACCCAGGCTTTCGATGATCAGGGCCTCGCGCAGATCGACCGGCACGCCGACCACGTGCAGGGCGGCCATGACCTCGAGGGCGCCCAACAGCCAGGACATCAGATGGTGCCCGGTCCCCAGGACCAGCCGGCGCGGCGATTTGTACAACTCGACGATGGCGAGATGCAGTCCCGCCACATCTTCCAGCCCCTTCCAGTTCTGCCGGCGGGCCAGCCGCAGCAGGGCGCTTTCCAGGACGAGGAACAGCCCCATCCGCTGGGCCAGGATGAAAGCCACGACGACGCCCAGCGCCGCCAGAACCCCGCCGACGATCCAGTGGACGGTTCCCATCGTGTCGGGATTGGCCATCAGCAGGCCCAGGCCCAGCACGGTGAAGATCACCTGGCTGAGCATTTCCAGGGTGAGATCGACGGTGACGGCGGCGCCGGCCTTGTTGAGCGCCACGCCGCGCAGGGCCATCAGGCGGGCGCCGACGAATTCGCCGCCGATCTGGGCCACCGGCAGCAAGGCGTTCACCCCTTCCCGGATCAGTCGCAGGCCGAAGACCACCGGACGCGACGGGACCTGGGGGGAAATCACCACCGAGCGCCACGCCAGTCCTGACGAATAGCTCTGGGGGAAATGCAGGGCGATCACCAGGAGGATTCCCCATCCGGCATTGGCGATACTGGTAGCGATTTCCGCCCCGCCATGCATCATCACCAGACCGATGGTGAGGGCCAACCCGATCAGGGTGGACAGGATGGCGGTTACCTTCATCGGGCGGCACCCTCGCCCAGGAAGTCCCGGAACCGCCGGGCAACCTCGCCGGGGCCGATCGTCGGCCGCCCCAATTTGGCCAGCGAACCGGGAGCGATGCGGACATGGATCAGAGACGGGCCGGATTGCCGGGCTGACCGGTCCAGCGCGGCCTCGAACCCCGCCAGGCTTCGGCAGGAGGCGGCATGGCGGTAGCCGCAGGCCAGGGCCACCGCGGCGAAATCCACCGAGGCGGAAACCGTGGCCTGCCCGCCGGTGGAATCGTGGACGCCGTTGTCCAGCAGGATATGAACGAGATTGGACGGGGCATACGATCCGATGGTGGCCAGGTTGCCCAGCTTCATCAGGGCGGCGCCATCGCCGTCCAGAACCACCACCTTGCGCCATGTGTTGAGCGCCACGCCCAGCCCCATGGCGCTGGCTCCGCCCATGGAGCCGACCTGATAGAGATGCTGGCGCCGGTCGGCCAGGGTGAACAGCTCGCGGCCGCATTTGCCGGTGGTGGCGATCACCGCCGTGTCATCGTCGGTGCGGGCCAGAAACCGCTCCAGAACCGCGATGCGGCTCGGCGGTTCCCCGGCGGCGGGATCGTCGAACCGCTGGCCCGGCTCGGTCTGCGGCGATGGAGCGGGCAGCAGGGGCTCGTCCGCGACGCTGTCCTTGGCCATCACCAGGGCATAGAGACCCCCGGCGCGCAGATGGTCGGCGGCCAGGGCCAGGGCCGGGGCCAGGGCGGCGGCGTCCGTGGGAAACGGCGCGGTTTCGACTCCCACCAGTCTCAACAGATCGTGGGTGATGGCGCCCATCACCGTGTGCTGCGGCTCGTCCGCGACCCCCGGCTGGCCGCGCCAGGTGGTGATCATCAGAGTCGGAACGCGGAAGGGAGCGTTGAGCGACGTCAGCGGGTTGACCGCGTTTCCCAGGCCGGAATTCTGGCACATGACCACGCCTTGACGCCCGGCCAGCCACGCGCCGGCGGCGATGGCCACGGCCTCGCCCTCGCTGGTCGCCCCCACATAGCGCAATGTCCGGTCGTTCAGCACGCCGTTGATCAGGGGCGTGAGAAAGCTGCACGGGACTCCGGTAAAGAAGTCGAATCCGCATCGGCCGGCCTCGGCTATGAACTCATGGGCGGTAATCATCGATGGATCGGCCAGACAGGGGGTTCGAGGGAATCAGGCGAAGTTTCGCGCATCCGCGACGTCGGTCAGGGTATCCACGTCCAGCCAGTGGGCGGTGATGAAATGTATCATTACCGGATATTTCGCAGCCAGCCGGGTAAACAGCAGCGGCAGGTCGGCGGTCTCCAGAAGGCCCTCGGCATCCATCGCCGCGATTTCGTCCCCGACCCAGCCGGCCCCCTGGGCGCTGAACCGCGCCAGTCCGATCCACTCCCCCGTCATGGCCTCGGGCGGAATGTCCGTCGACATGGACATCAGGTGCACGGACAGGTCGTCCAGGTAATCGCCGGAGAACGGACGGTCCGTCACCACCAGATCGCGGGGTGTTCCAGCGGGCTTGGCCTTGCCTCCCGACGCATCCACCGTCAGCACGATATCGCCCGGGGTTTCCAGCAATCCCTCCAGGATATAGTCGCGGAACAGGACGTCGCCATAGACGACGATGGTCTCGCCGTCGATCATGTCGTCGGCGCAAGCCAGCGAGAACACCTCGCCGGTTTCGGCATGGCGATCATTATCGATGGTCCGGATGCCCTTCAGCGCCACCGCGTCCTTGAGGGCTCCCCGGACTACCGCGATATCGCGGATTCCGGCACCCGACAGAGTGGTCACCAGACGCTGCAACAACGACTGCCCCCGAATGTCGATCATGCATTTGGGATGCAGGCGGGTCAGTTCGCCGAGGTTTCCCGCCGATGCCGCCAGGATGATGGCCCGCGCGGTGGCCTTGCCGGGCAGATAATGCCGTTCGGCGCTTTCCAATTCGGCATTGCCGACCAGATGGAAGATATCCTTGACCCCGGAGATGCGTCCTTCCACCTCTCCCAGGGATTCGCTTTCGAAAATCTGCCGGCTGGTCTCACGCATGGCGGAAATGGCGGCCCGCAGATTGTGATTGGCCCAGATGATGGTGGAAATGCCGGCCTGACGGAACACGTCGGAGGGGGTGGCATGATACATGGTGGGAACGATCACCAGGGGAGCCCGGTTCTGCCAATGCTTGGCGAAAGTCAGAATCTCGCCCGCATTGGACTGCTTGGAATGGATCAGGATGGCATCGGCACCGGCCGCGTGATAGGCCTCGGCCCGCCGCAGAGCCTCATCCATGCCATGGCCGGAAATCAGGGCCTCGACCCGGGCGACCAGAACGAAATCGTCGTCGCTCTGACTGTCCTTGCCGGCCATGATGCGGCCACAGAATTCGTCGACATCGGCCAGAGGCTGCCTTTCGCCGATGAAGGAGTTGGTCTTGGGGAACAGCTTGTCTTCGATGCACACGCCGGCGATCTTGCGGTCGCACAGTTTGCGGACCAGACGGCGGACGTTGTTGAAATTGCCATAACCGGTGTCACCGTCCACCAGAATGGGCCGGGCGGTCGCGTCGGCCATGTATTCCAGCACGTCCAGAACCTGAGTCCACGAGGCCTCGTTGCTGTCGCGCAGGCCGAGGCTGGCCGATATGGTCAGTCCCGAGGCCCACAAGCCCCGAAAGCCGGCCTCCTCGACGATTCTGGCCGACAGGCCGCTATGGGCCTCCATCAGGAAGGAGAGCCGGGGCGAGAAGATCTCTTCGCGAAGCGCGGCAAATCTGGTGCGGGGGGGAATGGCGGCTTCACCGAGGGCCAGGATGGTTTCGCGCTCCGCCTCCATATGCGGTGCGTCGATGTCGTCATCCACCGTCGACAGGGCGACAGAGGACTCGCTGACCACGTCGTCAAAGGAATTCACCTCGGTGATAGACATATCGAGTCTCTTCTCATCTACGGCAGACCGAGGATGCCCCGTCGTTCAATTGGCCGGTAAGCCGGCTGCAAATGTCCGAATGGCACTTGCCGTCACAGGTGGCCAGGACCGCAAGCCTCAAAAATAAGGATGGAAAACGGGCGGCGCGAGATAGACATGTCGGGTATCCCGAAAAGACTGGCGGCACACACGGCGGGGGCGGGCACGGAGGGCAGATGACATACTGTACGGTTTAGGCCGTAGACTCATTACGCGGCGCACCAAATGCGCAGGGCGACGAGCTTTACGGCGGCGAGGAAATTCCGTGGGTCTTTGTCATAGCGGGTGGCGATCCCCCGGAAGTGTTTGATCTTGTTGAAGAAGCGTTCGACCAGATTGCGCTGGCGATAGACCCAGGCGGAAAAGGCGAAGGTGCCCTTGCGGTTGGACCTGACCGGGATGTTGGCCCAGGTCTTGTTCTTCTCGGCCAAGGCCCGAATGGCGTTGCTGTCATAGCCCTTGTCGGCCAGCAGGGTTGAGCCGTCGCCCAAGGCTCCATCGAGCAAGGCTTCGGCCTCGACGCTGTCGTGGACCTGCCCGGCGGTCAGGCGCAGGGTGACGGGACGGCCTTCCGCATCGACGAGCGCGTGGATTTTGCTGGTGAGCCCCCCACGGGAACGTCCCATGCTGCCATCGTCGAGAGCCCCTTTTTTCCCGTGGCCCCGTGTTGGTGAACGCGGACACAGGTCGAGTCGATCATGATGATGTCGCCATCGTAAGCCTTGGAGATTTCCTCCAGAAGCCGGTCCCAGACGCCCGCCTTGCGCCAGCGGACGAACCGGTTGTAGCAGGTGGTCGATGGGCCGTAGCGCTCGGGAACTTCCGCCCAAGGCGAGCCCGTGCGGAACCGCCACAGGATACCGTTCAGGACCCGACGGTCATCAACCCGAGGCACGCCGCGAGGCTTGTTCGGAAGCAAGGGCTCGATGATCGACCATTCGTGATCCGTCAACTCGTACCGCCGCCGTGCCATCAATGCCCTCCGTGCCAGAGGGAATCGTTGAATCACGACGCGCGACGAAGGGGAAGCCTGTTTATGAGTTTACGGCCTAATCAGATCAGTCCCATAGACCTCGGGTCCATCATCAATGCCCATTAAGGGGGTATCTGGCCATTGAGGTCGGCCAGAGGCTCAAAGGAGATCATATCGTGGCTGTAAGAGCAGACCAGCCAGGGATGAGATCGATGGGTGGATTCCCGCGACACCCAGACAGATCAACGGCCGATCGGCACTCCCGTGTTCCAAGGGAGTGCTCCAAAATGCCCGCGAGCGCCGCCTCCGCCCCCAGGCCGGCATCGAGTTCCAGGCCGCCATCCGGCGGTTTCGCGAGGTGGTGGGCAAGAATCGCCCGTGAATGTTTTGTGTCGGCTCAACCGCGTCATGGAAGCCGCCGCCAACCCTCATTAGGCTGCGGCGAAATCACGCGATCCGCCCCCAGAGCAAATTGGAGCTCCCCATGGAATTTTTCCGCCGCCTAACCTTCCTGGTCTGCGCTCCCGCTTTCGACACCGATGACCTGGAGGGTGTGCGGGTCCAGCAGATCATCACCGAGGTCGAGAGGCTGGGGTTCGAGGTGGTACGGGCCCGGCGGATCGAGGATGCGGAAATCGCGGTACAGACCGATGCCGCCATCGGCTGCGTCCTGGTGGATTGGGAAAAAGGCGGCAAGGGGGCCGAGGCCACCGCCCTGATCAACCTGATGCGCCGTCGCGGCCTGGAGATGCCCATCGTCATCCTGGTGCGCGGCGAGCGCTTCGAGGACATTCCCGTGGATGTTCTCGACTATATCGACGGCTACGTCTTCCTGGCCGAGGAAACCCCGGAATTCATCGCCAAGAATCTGGTCAGCCGGCTGAAGCAATTCGCCGAGACCCTGAAAACCCCGTTCTTCGGCGCCCTGGTGGATTATGCCGAGGAGGGAAACCAGTTGTGGACCTGTCCCGGCCACAATGGCGGCATCTTCTACAACCGCAGCCCCATCGGGCGGATCTTCGTCGAGCATCTGGGCGAGGCGGTGTTCCGCGACGACCTGGACAATTCCGTCCTGGAACTGGGCGACCTGCTGACCCACGAGGGGCCGGCGCTGCAGGCTCAGAAGGAAGCCGCCAAGATATTCGGGGCCGAGAAGACCTATTTCGTCCTCAACGGCACCTCGGCCTCCAACAAGATCGTGCTGTCGGCGCTGGTGGCCGAGGACGATTTGGTGCTGTTCGACCGCAACAACCACAAGGCGGCTCATCATGGCGCCCTGCTGCTGGGCGGCGGCATTCCCATCTTCCTCGAGACCGACCGCAACGCCATGGGCATGATCGGCCCCATCTACACCGAGGCCTTCGACGAGCAGGCCATCCGCGCCAAGATCCGCGACAATCCTCTGGTGAAAGATCCCGAGGCCTGGAAGAAGCCCCGCCCCTTCCGGGTGGCGGTCATCGAGCAGTGCACCTATGACGGCACCATCTACAACGCCGAGCGAATCCTCGAGCGGATCGGCCATTTGTGCGACTACATCCTGTTCGACGAGGCCTGGGCCGGGTTCCTGAAGTTCCACCCGCTGTTCCGGGGCTGCTACGGCATGGGGCTGAAGGACCGCCTGGACGAGAACTCGCCCGGCATCATCTCGACCCAATCAACCCACAAGCAGATGGCCGGTTTCTCCCAGGCCTCGCAGATCCACGTGCGCGACCGCCATATCAAGGGCCAGAGCCGGCGGATCGAGCACCGCCGCTTCAACGAAACCTTCATGCTGCACGCCTCCACCTCGCCCTTCTATCCGCTGTTCGCCTCCCTGGACGTAGGCGCCCAGATGATGCGGGGCCGCTCGGGCGAGGTGCTGTGGGACGACACCATCGATCTCGGCATCGAACTGCGCAAGAAGATCAGGGCCATCAAGCGGGAGTTCGCCGAGAAGGAAAAGGACATCGCCCGCCATTGGTTCTTCGAGCCCTTCGTGCCCGATCGGGTGGTGTCGCCCGACGGGGGCGGGGCGACGGTGGCGTGGGAGGACCTGCCCACCGAGACCATCGCCGCCGATCCGCGCTGCTGGGAATTCTCCCCCGGCGCCCAGTGGCACGGCTTCAGGCACGCGACCCGGTCCGGCTATGCCATGACAGACCCCAACAAGCTGACCCTGATCACCCCCGGCTTCGATCGCAAGACCGGGGCCTACGCCGATTACGGCATCCCCGCCCCGGTGGTCGCCCAGTATCTGCGCGAGAATCGGGTGGTACCGGAAAAGAACGACCTCAATTCCATGCTGTTCCTGCTGACCCCTGGGGTGGAATCCAGCAAGGCGGGTACCCTGCTCAGCACCTTGGTGGCCTTCAAGCGCCGCCACGACGAGAACGCCCTGCTCGACGACGCCATCCCCGAATTCGTGCAAAAGCGGCCGCAACGCTATCGCGGCCTGCGCATCCAGGATCTGTGCGCCGAGATGCATGCCTTCTTCCGCGAACGCAACGTCAGCACCTTGCAACGTGCTCAGTTCTCACCCGAGCATCGCCCCCACATGGTGATGCGCCCCAACGACGCGGTCCGCATGCTGACCCGCAATCAGGTGGATTACCTGCCCATCGACCGGATCGAGGGGCGCATCGCCACCACGCTCTGGGTGGTCTATCCCCCCGGTATCGCCACCATCATCCCCGGCGAACGCCTGTGCGAACGCGCCAAACCCATGCTCGACTACCTCAAGATGTTCGAGCGGAGCGCCAACCTGTTCCCCGGCTTCGAGGCCGAGATTCAGGGGCTCTACCGCGAGATCGAACATGATGGCTCGATCCGCTTCTACACCTATGTCGCCAAGGAGTAGGGGCGGACCCCAAGCATGCGGCAGATCACATCCCGGACCATCACGATCCGGCCGTCAGCCGACGGCGACGTCCCCGCCATGCTGGAGATCTATCGCCACCATATCCGGCCGAGGTCTGATACCAAATCCTGATGAGCCGGACTCATCGGGATTTGGTTAGGCCCAACGGGCCGCGCGCCTTATGGCGCGGGAGGCAAGGGCGCCCGCGCCCGCCCGCCGATTGAGGGCGAGCCCGGTGATCGGTTGCGATCACTGGGATATGGTATGAACGTTCATCACGTAGAGAAACAGGCGCTTTTCGATGTGGACCTGGATATTCCCACCGGACAGGTCAACGCCCTGATCGGGCCGTCTGGTTGCGGCAAGCCCACCTTCCTGCGCGGCATCAACCGGATGGACGACCTGGTCGCCGTCGCTCACGGCGGCGGCTCCCTGTTCCTGGACGATGTCGACATTCAGTATCCGTCCACGGATATGGTGCGGTTGCGGGCCCAGGTCGGGATGGTGTTCCAGGGGCCCAATCCGTTCCCCAAATCCATCCACGAGAATGTCGCCTTCGGGCCGCGCCGTCATGGCCTTGCCGCCAACGCCGCCGAACTGGACGAGATCATCATCTCCAGCCTCGGCAAGGCCGGATTATGGGATGAGATCAAGGACCGCATGGGCGAGACCGGCACCAGCCTATCCGGGGAGCAGCAACACTTCGCCTGCGCTATTTCCGGCCCAGCAGAGTATTGGTCCGCGCCACCGCCTCACGGGCGGCGCCCAGCAGACCTTCCTTGGTGATCACCGCCGCCGTGGAAATGGTGGTGATCTCGGCGGCCCGGTCCAGCAGGTCGAAGGCCTGGGCCAGTTCTCGGCCGGCCTCGATCAGGCGGGTCCAGTTGTCCATGATATCCTCCCCTCTTCTTGCTTGGTTGGCACAACATCGAAAATCAGGCTGGTCGGGGAACGGGAGCGGGGCCGATGGCAGGTGACGTTCATGGCGGCACCTCCCCCCGAACAGGGATGAATCCATCCGTTCCCCGGACCGAGCCGGGGAAACGGAAACCTTCAGCATGTGGACGGCGGATGTTCGATCAGACGAACACCGAAACCGTCCTCACATACTGAGGCGACGTTCAGGATTGAATTGGGAGATCGCGCCCAAGACGTGGGTCGTCAACATGTCCACCTCCCTTTCGGGTACCGGCCCATTTCTGCCGGCTCCTCCAAAAAGGACGCGATCGTCGTCGCATAACCTACCAAGGGCCATCGGCACGTGCGTGTGCGTCACTAATGTGACTTTAGCCCCTCCCCCGGCAGGGCGCAATATGGAGAATTATTACAATTTTCCAGGGGCTTGGAGAGTCAGGTACTGCCACAGGATGGAGGCCGCCGCCAAGGCGGTGATCTCGGAAACGTCATAGGCCGGCGCCACTTCAACCACGTCCATGCCGACGAAATCAATCCCCGCCAGGCGGCGCAAGATGGCCATCACCTGCCAGGTGAACAGCCCCCCCACCTCGGGCGTGCCGGTACCCGGCGCCTGTCCCGGATCGATGGCGTCGATGTCGAAGCTGAAATAGGTCTGGCCGTCGCCGACCACCCGGCGGATGGCATCGGCCACTCCTTCCGGCCCCTGAAGGTGGACCTGTTCAGCGGTAACGATGGTGACGCCCCGCGCCAGCGTCCAGTCGTGCACGTCCCGGGGCATGGGGGAGCGGATACCGATCTGGATCATGCGCCGGGGGTCGACCAGCCCCTCCTCGATAGCGTGGAAGAACGGCGAGCCATGGGCCAGGGGCTGGCCGAAATTGTCCGGCCAGGTGTCGATATGGGCGTCGAAGTGGATCAGCCCGACCGGGCCGGTCCGCTTGGCCAAGGCGCGCAGCAAGGCGAGGGTGACGGTATGGTCGCCGCCGATGGCCAGCAGATGGCCGATGCCGCCGGCCTGTCGCTCGATCATCTCCAGCGACAGGGGGATATCGCCGAGCGCCAGGGAGAAATCGCCGATATCGGCGATGGCAATGTTCGCGGGATCGGTCCAGCCGGCCGGGTTGGCGCCATCGGCCAGCATGCGGCTGGCCCGGCGCACCGCGTACGGCGCCTCGCGGGCGCCGGAACGGTTGGTCACGCCGAGATCAAAGGGAATGCCAGCGATGCAGAAGGTTGCGGAGTTCGGGTCCGACGTGCACCCGCCGAGGAAACTCGGCGGCAGGGAAAATGTCGGCGGCACGCTTTCCTCCCTTGAACGTTTCGCCCGCTCCGGCGGGCTTTGCCGTCCTTAGCCTACCCCACAGGCTCAGAACCTCCATCACCGATTCCGTTCGGGCAATGACGCTGTTGTGAAAGGCCTGGACCCGGGTCACATCCTCTCCCACCCAAGCCGGCTTGGGAACGGCCTGCCAGGGATGCATCAGTTCCACTTCGGCCAGGCACAGGCCGGCATGGCGGCCGAGGAACCGGTCGATTTCCCAATGCAGCCCGCCCTCGCTCCAGTCGTGACGGAATTTCTCCACCGGCCGGAGGGGGCACAGGCCCAGCAGAGCCTCGGCCTGCTCTGGAGGGATCGGATATTCCGCCTCCCAGCGGGTGCCGGCGACGACGGGGGTCTTGACGGTGATGGTCCCTCGGGACTCGGTCCAGCGCACCCGCAGGGTGATGCCGGAAGCGGCGGGGAAATAGCCCTGGCGGATCAGACGCCCCGGGGCCTGCCGGGGCCACCCGTCATGAACCAGGAACTTGCGTTCCGTCTCGGTGCCGAGGATCAGATTCGCCATGGTCCGGCCCACCCATCGCGCCGAATGGAGGCGGCGAGTATCCACCCGATCATCCGCGCGGCGCAAGCGCCGCGACGGCCGCCTTGTCGGTCTTGAAGACGTGTTCCGTCAACCATTCGCGCAGGAAGGCCAGCATCTCCATGGACAAGGTGGCCTTGCCGCCGCGGAAATCCTCGATGAAGCCGCCGACCTTGTCCAGAAGGTCCCGGTGGGTCTGGCGGTGTCCCGCCAGACTGGGCAGCCCGCCCTCGGCCCAGATCCGCTCCTCCCTGGCGAAATGCTCGGAGGTATAGGAGGTCAGATTGTCCAGGATGCCGCCCAGCACGTCGCGTCCCTTGGACTGCATCATGGCGGCGCTCAGCGCGTTGACATAATGCACCAGCCTCTCGTGATCGGCGTCGATCACCGCATTGCCGGTCAGCCAGTTGTCGCCCCATTTCAAGCTGGGCATGCCGTCCTGGACCCCCATCAGGAAGTTGTCCACCGTGGCGCGCAGGACTTCGGACTGGCCGGTCATCCGCGTCGAGGTATCCAGCATGGCCGAGGCGGAGGCTTGCATCTGCGCCGCCTCTCCGACCACCCAATTGATGGAGGAGGCCACCAGGGAGGTGCCCTGGGCCGCCTCCTGGGCCGAGCGGGCGATCTCCTTGGTGGCGGAGCCCTGCTCCTCGACGGCGGCGGCGATGGAGCCCGAGATCTGGTTGACGCTGGTCACCAGGGCCGAGATTTCACCGATGGCCTCGACGGCGGCCTTGCCGGCCGCCTGGACCGAGGAAATCTGCTGGGCGATCTCGGCGGTGGCCTGGGTGGTCTTGTCGGCCAGTTGCTTGACCTCGTGGGCGACGACGGTGAAGCCGTGGCCGTGCTCGCCGGCCCGAGCGGCCTCGATGGTGGCGTTCAATGCCAGCAGGCGGGTCTGGTTGGCGATGGTCTGGATGAAGGTGACCACGGTGCCAATCCGGCTGGAGGCCTCGAACAGCGACTGGACGATGCCGTCCGTCCGCCTGGCGTTGTCGGCGGCGGTGACGGCGACCTGGGACGCCTCGTTCACCCGGGCCGAGATTTCCTCGATGGAATAGGCCAATTGCTCGGCCGCCGCCGCCATGGCCTGAACATTGGCGGTTGCCGCCCCCGAGGACCGGTCGACGTCGCGCATCCTCTGCACGGTCTGGGAGGCGAAGGCCTCCATGTCGCGGGCGGTGGCTTCGGTATGGCCGGCCGAATTGGCCACGCCGCGAATGATGGCGGCCACATCGGAATCGAAGCCGGAGATCAGGGCCTCCAGTTGCTGGCTACGCAATTCCTTGGCGGCCTGATCGGCCTCCTGGCGGACCCGCAGTTCCTCCATCTTGAGGGCGTTGTCCCGGAAGACCTGGACCGCCTTGGCCATCAGCCCCACCTCGTCGGCCCGGTGCACGCCGGGGATCTTGATCTGGTTGTTGCCCGCCGCCAGACGGCTCATGGCCTCTTCCATCAGCAAGACCGGCCGGCCGATGGAGCGCCCGGAGACGACGCCCATGGCCACGATGGCCAGCAGCGTCAGGACGCCCATCGCGGCGATCGTCACGGCAGCCTGATTGCGCGTCCGGTCCTGGCGCAGGGTGGCCTCGGCCATGCCGGACTGGGCCATGCCGGCGAAAGCGTGGATACGGGGCTGCAAGGCCGCGAACATGGTTCGCAATGTCGCGATCTGGGTTTGCCGGTCGAGATCGGCCTTGCCGTAGGACGCCATGATCGTCGAATACCGCGTCGCCATGGCGCGAAAGTCGTCCTTGGTGGAATTGGGCAGGGAGGCGGAATCGATGCCGATATCGAACTGGGCGGCCAGCCCCCTGCCTTTGCCGAGATAGGTCTCGTCCTGGTAGAGCATGAAGTCCTTTTCCGCATCGCGCAGGCGGAGCATGCGGACCTTCAGGTCGTCGGTGTTGGGCCACATGCCCAACTCGCCCTCGATGGCCTTGACCGCGGCGCGGAGTTGGCCCCGCAGACCGTCGCCTTCCGTCAGGCCGAGAGTGAGAGTGGCGTCGGCGACGATCTTGAACTGTGCGGCGGTCTGGCTGATGGCCGTTTCCAGGCCCTCGACCTCGGCCCGGTGACCGGCGGCGGCGGTCGAGGCCTTGATCGCGCTCAGGGCGCCATCCACCTGGCGGTAGCGGGTCTCGAAATCGTCGATGAACTCGGGGCGGCGCTCGGCGGTCAGGCCATTTGCGGCGGTCTGCATGGCCAGCGCTCCCGCCCGGATGTGGCTGGATTGCTCCCAGAGCCGCTGGTAGTCGGCCTGTTCGGCAATGGCTCCCGAAATCTGGCGCTCGCTCAGCCCATAGACCGCCCCCAGCAGTACGCCGGCCACGGCGACCAGTCCGATCAGGATGGTGAAGCGCGCCTGGATGCTGATATCGCGCAGCAGGGGGATGTCGCCGCTATGCCAGGATGCGGCCATCCCATCCCGCGAGGCCAGACCAAGCCTGCCCCAGGACAAGGCCTTGCGGATCGAGGCTGTGTCTGGAAGGGCAAAGCTGCGCCGAATCGACGCAGCGAAGGTGGTTACGGCTGGCTCCGTCATCCTGGTCTTCTTTCCAAATTCCCAGGCGTTCAGCCGGCACCGTGCCAGCCTGTGCCCAATGAACCTGGGGCGTATTCTTAGAAGGCCAGACGAAAGTGTGGGTTAATATTACGTTAATGTAGTGTTTCATCTTTGTGTCAGCGGCGTCATCGACTCCGTCACCAAATAATCACTTTCCGTCCGATGGCTCTTTCCTCAGGGTGATGTGATTTTTCTGTATTCGGGATGGAGGCTGTGCCTTGGACGACATCGATTGCGCTGCGGAACGAATCGAAGCCTTCAGGAACGTGGCGCTGAGGGCCGTTCTGGACAGGATGGCAGGTCCGCGCTCGTCTGGAGTTTGCAAGACCTGCTACGAACCGATCGAGCCCCAGCGAATTGCCGTCAATCCTCATGCCCGACACTGCAGCTTTTGCGCGGCCGAGGAAGAGGCGGCGGAACGCTATGCCCGGTTGTGCGGGCCTCGGCGGGCCTGATCGGCGAGGAGCATATCGCAGGCGGCGAGCAGCGCCACGCCTTCTTCAAGGTGGCAGGTATCAAGCCTTTCGCCCCACAAAAGGACTGGAGCGCCAAGCGGACGCTGTCGTGCATGGCAAGCGCCTCGGTCGCGGTCGTCCTGGATTACTTTGGACCGGTGATCGTCTTGAGTTCCTCCATATTCTCCTTCACCCGCTGGTTCAGGATCGCGGCGGCCTTTTCCGACGCGGCGGCAAGCATCTCGGACATCCGACACAGGTTTTCCAAGGTGTGTTCGGTGGCCGTCCTGGCGATCTCGGCCTGCTTGGAAAACGTAGCCTCGGGGGTGGAGACCAGTTCGGCGCTCTCCCGGATGGCGGCGTGGAGAATCTCATTCTGCCGGTTGAAGACCGCGTGGAACGCATCGATGGCGTGCTGATTTGCCTCTTCCAGTGCCGCGAGGTTCTTCATCTGGCTTTCCAGCATGGTCTTCACGCTTTCGTTGGAAACGGGCAGCGAAGACAGCAACTTGGCGAAATCGGTTCCGATCCAGAAATTCTGCAGCACGAATCACCTCCACCCCGAATGTCATAGCCGGGGGCATTATCGATAGGTGACCTTCGAAGATTGATGAATGTTTAGTGTCATCGGAAGGCGCCAAACGACTGGCCGATGACCGTTCGGTGACAAGTTTCCCGCAGATGAAAGGCGCCCTTGAATCCGACGAGTCGGTTCAGCATGGTCCTTAGCCTTCCATATTCCCCGCGAGGACCGATGTCGCAAATGGCGGTCACCGAGTTGCTGAACAAGCACCGAATCATCGAGGACATGCTGCGGGCGCAGCCCTCGCGGCGCCCCGAGCTGGTCGAAGCAGTCGTGCAGAATCAGCATGTCGCCGAACTGCGGATGCTGCTGTCCCGGCTGTCGTCGGGCGAGATCGGCCGCACGCTGGAGAGCGTCTCGCCCGACGACGCCAAGCTGCTGTGGCGCCATGTGGCCCAGGACCGCATGAACGATGTGCTGTGGGAGGTGTCTGGCGTACTCGGCGAGCACCTGGCGGGAAACGTCGAGCCGCAGTTCCACCGTGGCGAGGTCACAGCGTGCGAACTTGTCGATGGCCGGATGCGCATCGTCCAGGTGGTATCCCGCAGCGAGATGGAACGGTTGCAGCCGATCTGGATCGATGTCCTCGGCGCCTCCAAGTCGGAGCGGGGCTGGCTCGGCCGGCATTTCGGCCTGGACTTGCCCGATCCCGAGGACCTTACCGATCTGGAGGTCAGCGCCCGCTTCTATGTGGAAGAGAACGGCGAACTCCACCTTCACTCCAACTTCCTGCTCGACCGCGACGGCCATTCCCGCAGCGTGCCGGTGGCGTTCATCGTCCATGCCGAGATCCTGTTCACGGTGCGCAGCGAGGAGCTGCCGGTATTTCGCCTGCAGCGGCTGCGCATGCGCAACCAGCCGGGTGAGATATCCGACTGCAAGGACCTGCTGCTGGCCCTTTACGGGGCCGACGTGGAATATTCCGCCGACGCCCTTGAAGGCACCTACGAGACGCTGCGCCGGGTCGGCCGCAAGGTGCTGAGCGAGAATGTCAGCGATTCCGATGCCGCCCGCATCCTGGGAAACATCGCCGAGGAAGAGGATCTCAACGGCCGGATTCGTGGCAACATGCTCGATACCCAGCGGGCGGTATCGTTCCTGCTGCGGGGCAGGCAGCTCCGGTCCACCCAGATGGAGGATGCCCGCGAGATCATTCGCGACATCGAATCCCTCAACACCCATACCGCCTTCCTGTTCGAGAAGATCAATTTCCTGATGGACGCGACGGTGGGCTTCATCAACATCAACCAGAACCGCCGCGTCTCCCAGCTGACGGTGGCCGGTGTGGTGTTCATGCCGCTCAACGTCCTGGCCGGCATCGGTGGAATGTCCGAGTTCTCCATGATGACCCAGGGCATTCCCTGGCCCCTGTCCTACGGCGCCTTCACCGCCGGGATGATCCTGGTGGGATGGGGAACCTACACGATCTTGAAGGTGTTCGAGGCCAGGAACGCCAGGAAGGCGGCAAAGGCCTGACGACCGCCGGCGAAGGGCCGGCTGGCCCCGGAAATATCCGGCCACCCCGCATTCACCCGGAACAAGGCCCGAACACCACCGGCACGACGATCAGCAGGCTTTCGCCGCCCGGTGGGGGCGGAAATGGCGCGGCTCGCCGGACCGCGGCAAGTCCCGCCTCGTCGAGAATCTCGGCGCCGCTGCGGCGGGTCACGGAAATGGTCCGGCCATCGACCGTGCCATGACTGTCGATATGCAGGCGAATATGGACGGTACCGGCAAGGTTCGTCCGGCGAGCCATGGACGGATATTCCTGATTGGCCCGCAGCTTCTGCCCGACCTTATCCAGATAGCGGTCAAGAGCCTCGCTCGATGCCCCGTTTCGCATCAGGGCGAATGGCGAGGGGAGGCGGTGCAATATGCTCGTCATGGCGGTATCTCTGTCTTGGGCTTGTCCAAAAAAAAAGCGGCCGGATGGCCAAAACCACCCGGCCAGAGTGCGGCCTCAGTTACGGGAGGCTGCGCCATCGCGTCATGTCGATCCGGTGGCGCTCTCGGGAGGGCGCTGAAGGCCGATCGCCCCCCGAGGATAGGCATGCTTTTCGTGCCCGTAGCGACACGTCGCTATATCAAATTAAGTATAACGTATCACCGGTCGGCGCCCCCGGCCAGAGAATTACGCGACGGAAACACCGCCCCTGGCTTCAAAGGTTTCACGTCCGGGTTCGAGTCCGAGCGTCAGGACGCGCGACACAAATCGGAATCTCCGCTCCCCACCCCGCCCGGTTCCTGGCGATACAGCCGTATCAGCAGATCGATAAGCGACCGTCGCTCGTCGGACGAGAGGACGCGGGTAAATTCGTCTTCATGCTTGAGCACCAGGGTTTCGATCCGCTTCAACGCCGCCTCGGCCTGGCCCTGGAGGGCGCCGCGTTGGCGCTGGCCTCGGAACTGGCGGCCTTTCCCGAATTCGGCGTGTTCGCGCTGCCACCGGCGCTGGCCGAAGCGGGCAGCTTTCGGGTGATCTTCTTCATCCTGACCTTCTTCTCCATCGGCCTGCTGTCCAATTTCCGCACATTGTGGAGCCAGGGAATCGGCAAGCTGGCCGCCGTCTACGTCCTCAGCCTGTTCGGCTTCATCATCTGGGTGGGGCTGCTGGGCCGCTACGTTTTCCCGGTGTGAAGCCATCCCCTCCGGTAATACCGGACCGAGCCATCCGGCACATCGCCCCGCCCGCCCCAAGATGTTTACCTGGTAAACAATATTCTTGCCCCGGAACGGCCGCCGCCTGTACGGTTGAATCCGGGATTGACGATTGGAGCCGGCCCCTGGCCGGGGAGACAGGCGATGACGTTCGATGGCAGCGCGATCATGGTGGCCGATCCGCCCATAGCGGTCGCGGCAGTCTGTTACCCGCGCGGCCAGGGAATCAACGACATGGTGACGGCCTTCGCCCGGAATTTGGCCCGAAGCGGCGTCAGGGTCGGCGGACTGGTTCAGCGACGGGCGGCGGCCGACCGCCGCTGCGCCGGAGACATCTTCCTGGCGGACCTGGGAACCGGCGCGGACTTCCGGGTTTCCCAGGACCTGGGCCGCGAGTCCGAGGGATGCCGGATCGACCCGGCGGCCATCGCCGAAGCCAGCGGTGTCCTGCGCCGCGCCATGGCCGAGGCGGTCGATCTGCTGATCGTCAACAAATTCGGCAAGCTGGAAGGCCAGGGGGGCGGCCTCGCCCACGAGATGGTCACCGCCGCCGCCGCCGGCATTCCCATCCTGACCACCATCCGCGAAGACCGCCTGGACCGCTGGAACGACCTCATGGGGGATACCGCCTCCATCCTGGGGCCGGCCCCTGAGGAGATGGCGGAGTGGTGGCGCCGGGTTCAGGCCGGCAGGGCGATGGAGAGATGCGGGGTTCCGCCTCAGGTTCCCTCCGGCCTTGGGGTGGAGAGAACCGGCCAATAGGCGCGCAGCCACACCAGGAAGGCCGCCGACCACAATATGGCCGCCGGCAGGTGGGCCGGTCCGGGCGGCCAGGGCACCAGGCCGAGCGGCGGCAGGGTCCGCAGGATTACGGCGGCCACCGCCAGGCCCAGGGCCAGCGGCACGGCTCGCGGCACCGGCAGGGTCCGCCCGGTGTGCATCAGGCTGGCGATGGAGAAGACCGCCAGCACGCCGAGCCCCAGCCCGCCGATGAACGCCAGATGCAGCGCGGGAATTTCCGGTAGCGGCGCGCCGAGCCGGGCGGCACCGGCCAGGATCAGTCCCAGCCCGCTCAACAGGCTGGCGCCCATCAGGGCCAGAATCTCGGCGCGGAACGTCTCGCGCCCGACGAAGGAATCGGCCATGCGGTCGAGGAACGCCGCCCCCGCCGCCACCAGCAGAAAGCCCGTCACCGCCTGGGACCAGCCGGCAAGGATGCCGCCAACCGCCACCAGGACCAGACCGGGCGCCAGATTCAGACGCCCCGGATGGGGGCGGAAGGGAGTCGTCTCGCGGCTGGGATCGAGCACCATGTTGGTGACCGGCACGGTGACCCGGGCCAGCACCAGCCCCAGCAGGCCGACGAACAACAATCCGGAAATCAGCAGCCCTTTCTGGGCCAGGGCGCCGCTTCCGGCCATGAACGCCGACCGTGTCACGGCTCCGGCGATGGTCAGCAGGATCAGCCAGAACAGCGGGCCGAACAGACGGGCCGACGGCTTGCTCCGCCAGCATGCCGCGCAGTAGACCACCAGCGCTCCCAGCCAGAGGATGTCGGCCACGCCGCCGGCCACCGCCAGCAGGTCGCTGCCGACGAAGCCGGCCAGCCGGCCGATACCCCACGATCCGGCCAGCAGGAACAGCGGCCGGCGGCGCAACGGCGGCGTGTCCGTCCATTCCGGCACCGCGGTGGTGATGAAGCCCAGCAAGGCCGCACCGTAGGTGCCGAACAGCATCTCTCCGGCATGCCATGCCGATGGAGGAATTTGCCCTGCCACCGGCATGCCGAGGCCGTGCCCCCCCGTCCACAGCAGCGGCCAGACAATGGCGTGCAGCGCCGCCAGGGGAAAGAACAGTCGCAGCCCCTCGTCACCGAGGATGCCAAGATGGGACAGGCGGATCATGGCAATCGTCTCTCGTCCACGTCGTGGATGTGGCGGAACAGGTCATCCTCGGCCAGGAAGCGGGTGACCAGGCGGTAGAGCTCGCCATCGTCGCGCTCGCCGGGCTGGCCGGGAATCCGGCGCTCGCCGTTGATGCCGCGGCCGTGCAGGTCCATCACCGCGACGCGATGGGCGACCCGTACCGCCTCGATCAGGTCGTGGGTGATGAACAAGGCCCCGAAATGGGCGGCGCGGGCGGCGGCGATGACCAGATCCTGCATCCGCCGCTTCAAGGCCACGTCCAAGGCGGTGAAGGGCTCGTCGAAATAGACGAAGTCCGGCTCGACCGCCAGGGCGCGGGCGATGGCGGTGCGCTGCCGCATGCCTCCCGACAGTTCCACGGGATACTTTCCGAGATCGGCGGAATCGAGCGCCACCCGGGCCGCCGCCGCTTCCACCTTCAGGCGCCGTTCCCGCCGCCCCATCCCGCCCGCCCGCAGCGGGTAGGCGATGTTGTCCCCGGCGGTCGCCCAAGGCAGCAGGCGCGGCTCCTGGAAGACCATGCCATGGCGACGGTAGCGGCGCTCGACCCGCCCGCGCAGCGGCGTCAGCACCCCGGCGGCGATCTGCGCCAGGGTGCTCTTGCCGCAGCCGGAGGGACCGACCAGGGCGACCACTTCACCGGCCGTCACCTCCAGGCTGACCCCGCCGATGACCGTACGGCCGAGATAGGCGTGGTCGATCTGGCGAAGGGCCAACTGGGGTGACGTCGGGTCCATGACCATTTCCTCTTCCTAGAACTTCGCCTTGATACCGGCGAAGAAGGATCGACCGTCGGCCGGCAGGAACGCCGGCTGGGCCGACGACGACGCCTGATCGACGATCTGGGTGGCGGTGGTGTAGGTCTTGTCCAGCAGGTTGCGGACCTCGCCGTAGACCTTGATCTTCTCGGTCACGGCGTAGGAGCTGCGCATGGCCACCGTGGCATAGGGATCGGCCCACAGGGTGTTCATATTATCCACCGGGGTCTTGACCGGTACCCAGGCGACCTCGGCCTGAGTCGTCCAGGCCGGCGTCAGGTCGTACTGCACCACCGTGTTGACCTGATGGCTCGGCGCCCCGGCCAGACGCCGGTTGCCGCGCACCGGGTCATCGTCGAAACGGAAATCCTGATAGGTATAGGCCAGACGGACGCCAAGCTGCTCGGTCAGCTGCGCCGTGCCGCCCACCTCGGCGCCCAGATGGCGGGTGCGGTCGGCATTGAAGGCGCCCAGCGACGCCCCCGTGCTGTCGCGCAGGCTGAGGATCTCCTTTTCCAGCCACGAATGATAGCCGACCACGTCGATGCCGACGATGCCGGCCTGGCCGCGCCAGCCCGCCTCGATGGTGGTGCCGGTCTGGGCCTTGATATCCTTGGTGACGAACGAGGTCGGACCCGAATTGGCCGTTCCGCCGCTGGTTCCCAGCAGGTCGTCGTGGGAGGGCGGCTCGAAATTGCGGCTGACCGCGCCGAACACCATGTGGTTCTGGATCGGGCGGTAGGATAGGGCCAGGCTGGGAGCGAAACCGGCATACTCGCGCGAATAGCTGGTGTCCCGTCCGGCCGTGGAGCCTACCGCCCCGGTGCTGGCGTTGTAGGTGGCGCGGGCGGCGGCGCCCAGCTGATCCTTGTTGTCGCGGGTGGCGTAGGCGAAGGCCAGGGATGGCGACAGGGTGAACTTCTCGGCGAACGGCAGATTGGCGCCGGTATTGGCGGCCAGCGTCGTAGCGTCGAGTTCGTTGCGGCCGAACAGCGCGCCCCGGCCTCCCCTCTTGTTATGGTAGTATTCCCGATCCGCATTGCCGACAACATAGCGTACGCTGGTCTCGATCAGCGGCAGCGGCTGGCTGGCGTCCGGCGCGTAGGCATGGCGGACCACCGCCGTGAAATCGTCGCCGCCGGTGACCTGCACGCCCGCCGATACCGGCGCCCTGAATTCGTCGTCGGTGCGGGTGTAGCCGGCCGCCACGTCCAGGATGTGGTCGCCCAGGGCGGCGGTGGTGCGGTCGCCCAGCCGGAATTGAGTAGCGTCGCGCCGGGGCTGGTCACGCAGGATGTTGATGCCGACGCCCACCGATTTCGGCTGGTTCTCCATCACGCTTTTGGGGATCGGCCCCGGAATGTCGAAGGCCAGATCGGTATAGCCGGCATACAATCGGGTGGTGACCACGTCGGAGAGCTTGGCGCCGGCATTGGCGCTGAAGCCCGTCCGGTCCGAGCTGTTGTAGTTGCGATAGCCGTCGCGCTGGCTGCGGTCCACCATCACCAGGGCATCCAGATTATCCATCTGGCCGCCCACCTGGGCGGTGGCGTTGATCTGGCCGTAGCTGCCGCCTTCGAAGCTGGCGGCGGCGCCCGGCGTCGAGGAGCCGGTGGGCGAGACGAAGTTGAGCGCGCCGCCCAGAACCGTGGCGCCCAGTCGGTTCGAGGCATAGCCGCGATAGACTTCGATCCGGTCGGCTTGCCGGGGAGCCGCGAAGCCGACGATGTACGAGCCGTCGGCCCGGTTGATGGGCAGGCCGTCCTGCAGGGCCAGCAGGCCGCGCTGGGCGGGATTTTGCTGCATGCCCGATCCGCGAATCTCGACGCGGGGCTGGTCGTTGCCGCCGAAGAAGCCCTGCACCACCACGCCCGGCACGCCGGAAAGGGCGTCACCCACCCCGACCACGGCCTTGCCCTCCAATTGCTCGGCGGTCACCAGCGCGGTACCGCCCGGAATGGCCTCGAGACGCTGGCGGGCCAAGCCCTCGGGAGTTTCGCGCTTGCCCTCGATGGTGACGGTTTCAAGGTAGACCACCGATCCCGGCGTCACCGATTGCGCCAACGCACCGACCGGCATCACCGCCGCCACCATTGCGGTGGCCGTCACCGCCATCATTTCGCCGCCGAGCCGCATCACGGCGCGGCGACGACCGTCCCCAACTGCACTGCTGGAAGTCATTTACCCGTCTCCAAGTCTGCGAACGCCCGCGTTCGGGCCGCGCGACGCCCCCTGGTATGAAGAGACGCGGCCGGTCGCATCGCCCGCGCGCCTACCGCCCCGAAGTGTCATGCGGTGCCTCACGCGCCTTGCCGTGGCGCGAGGATGCCGTCCGGAAGCAAATCCCTCAATTATGAGAATGAGACTCATCCGCAATTTCGTTTCGTAGACCGGCCACCCGAGACCGTCAAGCAGGCCTCTCGATAGGCCTACCCTATCCAATCCGGAGGCCCTCACCGTTTCACCCCCCAGGGGCGGGCGGCATCGCGCCAGCGTTCCAGCTCGGCGTGAAGGGGGCGCAGAAGCAGGTATTCGATGGTCACCAGCCCGGCCACCGCCAGCAGTATCCAGGCCAGGGCGCCGGCCACGTCCAGGTTGGAGCGCGCCACGGCCAGGGCGCCGCCCATGCCCCCGATGTTGAGCAGCAGTTCGGCCATCACCGCCACCTTGATGGCACCGCCCAGCGAAACGGTCAGCGACGGAAAGACGAAGGCCGCCACGTGGCGCAATCCGATGGTCCACAGGCGGGTCAGAGGACCGGCTCCGAAGACGCGCGCCATATCGTCCAGCCCCCGGTCGCGGGTCATGGCGCCTTCCGCCGTGGTGACGAAGATCAGCGGCGCGCAGGCGACCACGACGGTTACAACCACCGTGCCGTTGGTCGAGCCGAACCAGATCATGGCCAATACGATCCAGGCGATGGGAGGCACCCCCAGCAGCAGGGTCAGGATCGGTCGCGACAGGCGCATGGTGGCGGGGGAGTAGCCGGCCGCCAGCCCGCCGGCCATGCCGACGAAAGTGGCCAGCACGAAGCCCTGGGCGGCGCGGCCCAGCGTCAACGCCGCGAGCCTCCAGGTATCCGGCTCCCCCAGCAGAGCCCAGCCCATGGACAGAACGGCCAACGGCGCCGGCATGATGAAATCGCCATAGCGCTCGTTGCCCGCCTGCCACAGGGCGCCGAACAGGGCCATTCCCGTCAGACCGGCCCATCCCGACCAGACGAAGCGACCCAGCCGCCCCAGACGATCCACCACCGCCCTGCCCATCATGCCCCCGTCAGAGATAGAAGTCCGCCGACGGCAGCCTGCCGCCGATGATCTTGGGATCGAACTCCGCCACCGCGCGGTAGATGCCTTCCAGCACCGGCCGCATCTCCGAGGCCCGCCGGGCCGTCAGGTTGGTAAAGGGAATCGAGCGCGCCACCACCGCAGCCGGAACCCTCAGTTCCTTGAAGGCCTCTTCCGCCGCCTGCTCGGGATTGGCGTTGGCCGAGGCGGCGGCCCGGACCAGACCGGCTTGCAGCGCCTCGACGGCGTCTTGGTGGCCGGCGGCGAACCAATCGGTGATCCCCAGCCCGGCCTGCGGCACCGCCGCCGACAGACCGGTGGCTTCGGCCCAGGCCTTTTGCACGTCGATGGTTCGGAACAACGGCTGGCCGCCCCCGCCCTTGCCGGCTCCAAGAATGGCCGCCGTGGCCGCCGGTTCGGGCAGCAGGGCGGCGTCCACCTGCCCGGTCGCCAGCAACTGGGTCGATTCGACCGGTGAGCCGACGAAGCGGAGCGTCAGATCCTTTTCCGGGTCGATGCCGCTGCCGATCAGGATGCGGCGGAAGATCACCTCCGGCGTGTCGTTGCGATAGGGGACGGAGACGGTCCGCCCGCGCAGCGAGGCGACGGTGGTCAGTCCCTGGTTGGTGGCAACCAGATGAAGGAGGCCATTGGTCATGACGTTGAGCAGCCGCACGCCCAGCCCCCGATTGAACAGATTGGCAGCCGTCTGGGTCGGCAGAATGAGGGCGTCCATGGTCTTGGAGGTAAGACCGGCCCGCAATTCATCCGGGGAGCGCCACGACTTGAACGTCACCTTTTCGGCGACCTCTTGCAGGAAGCCGTTGGCGATGGCATGGACCAGGGTGATGGACGGTCCGGCCGGTGGTCCCCAAAGGGTCAGCTCGGGCAGGGCGGCACGCGCAGACCGGGGGCGCAGCAACGGGATGGCCATGGTGGCGCCCAGGCCCTTGAGTGCGAGGCGACGGCTGAGGTTCGGCATGTTTTCGGTCCTTCCGCAGGCAATACGCGACCATTCCCTGCCGGGCATGGACAGGGAGGCGGCGCACGAATCGGTCCAGAAGATTCTATGTCTGGTCTAATACAGAAAATGTTGCGTGTAATTCCAGGATCATCTGCATTATGCGCATCAACTAAGTATCTACTTACATATATGGTGAGTGACGCAACATTGACGCCGGTCAACAGCTATTCGCCATAATTGTTGGCGCATAGACACGCTTTAGTTCGCGACGCACATAGCTTTGCTGAGTGTTCCCGCCAAAAATCCCTCGTATCACCGGTGTCGGCGCCGACGATCGGCGGGATGACAGATGGGTGCGGCATAACGTCACATTACTATAGCGCTTCCGATATACGAGTCTCTATCGCGGCCCGCAGGGAGACGGTCATCTCCGTCTTGTCCTGGGGGGAGGGGGTAAGGTCCGCTTGCGGCTCCTTCTCCCATCACGTCACAAGGTTTTTCCGACCTCCGCTCGACGTTCGACGGAATTCGCCGAAAATTTACGCTCCGACGTCCAATGCCGTATGGCCGGCTCAAAATGGCTGAGAAATTATGCTATAGGGGATAACGTAGATGCGCGGATCTGAAACCTTCCCATGTCGAGAATTGAATGCCCCTCCCACTGACTGCTTTTAGAAAAGTGCAGATACTCGGGCCCACGAGAATAAGGCGCCAAGTCCTTTGTCTCATCTCGACCATGCTAATATCCGGCTGTAGCGGCGGAGGCGGCTTCTGCGGCTCCCCACTCAACGCCAAGGCACCGGTCTGCACGATGACGGAGAAGCAGATGGCGGCTCTCCCCGTCCAGCCTGAATGGTGGCGTCCCAAGCTGACTGTTGCGCTGCACGCACTCGACACGGCTCGGCAAACCGATGCCCTCAGGCGGGCGGTCGGCGGCCACGCCGGCATGGAATTGGCGGGCGTCGCCGTTCCCGATCCGGAATCCGGACGCTGCGATATCTACGTGGCTCTGCCGGCAAAGCCTTCGGCCTTTGAGTTTGAAGCCGTAGGCCATGAACTCCTCCACTGTCTGGCCGGCGGCTTCCATCCCGACATGCTGACCGGCAAGACGGCCTCCAGCTATCTCTCCGCCCGTCAGGCAAACGACCAACGCAATGGGCTCGCTTCCGCCATCGAGGCGGCGGAGAAGCAATCGCGCTGGACGTTGTCTTGCACCTTCGGAACCGGCTCCTGCCCGCCACCGGTCAGCAAGTCCGGGACAGCCATCGAACTCACCGTACACCCGGTAACCGCCGATACTCAGGATCGTCTCGACAAGGCGCTCGGACAGGCCTCCCCGCAGCCCGGGGGAGCCGCCCTGACCGATGCCTCGGGACGGCGCTGCGACCTTTACCTGACGCTCCCCCCGACCTATCTGGGGCGCGGCATGGAGAATCTGGGGCGGAAGATGCTTGCGTGTTTTACCCCGCCATCCGGCGCCGGCGTATCCGAGCAGCGCCGGAAGATCATCGAGGAAGTACTGGCGAGCTCGCCCGCCGCCCCCAATCCTGTGAGGCCCTGAGCCGTCCCGATCACCCGGCGTCGATCAACCGGCGCACCACCGGATCTAGCGGCATGAAGCGCTCAATTCCGGCGGCGGCGGACGCTCTGAACGATTCGATTGCCCGTGGTCTGGCCGCCACATCCCGCCCAAGGATCAGAACCAGCCCCCGGAAATACAGACCGACCGGATCACGAGGGTCGCGGCCGAGAATTGCCGTGACCACCTGCTCGACGGCGATCAGGTCTCCCGCCATGGCCCGATCGGTCAGATAGGCGATGGCCTGATCGGTGCGTCCCGGCGCCAGCAGCAGTAACCGGTCGAGCCAGACTCGCCACAATTCGCGGCTGCCTTGCAGATATGGCACCAGCCAGTCCAGTTCCTTGCTGAAATAAAGATAGGACTGAAGTCCGAGACCGATGGTGATCAGTTGGACGGTGTCGCTTTCCGGGATACGGGCCGCCAAAGTCGTCATCATGGCGCGCGCCGCCGGAACCACCGCTGGATTGGGGCGGGGCCCCGCCTTGGCGAAGTCGGCAAAAGCATCACGAATGACCTCGGCCGCTTCCAGGTCAGAGCCGCGCGGATCGTTGGGCCAAGGCCGGTCGGTGGCGGTTCCGCGTGCCATCTCCTGGCGCAGGGTTCCCATACTCAAGCCAAAATCCGCCAGCACCGCGGCAGCGAAAAATGGCGGCACGGCGACCAGCACCAGCCCCCAGGCGGCGGCCTTCCTGGGCAAGGCGGGAGCCGTCTCCTTCGCCGGCCGCGCGACCGCCGCCATTCCCAGGGCGAAGAACGGCAGGGAAAAGCAGAGCTGGAACCAGACGGCACCGATCAGGGCGTACGCAAGAGCCAGCGCTGTCGCCGTCGGTCGCGCCGCCGGGGCGGCATACAGAGGCAACACCATGAATCCGGCCAGAGCCAGGATGGCCCCCGGAAGTCCCACGGCATGAAGCGTATCCAGCAGCCAGTTATGGCTGCTGAAGTAGTCGCTGGAGAGAAAAATCCAGGTCGGCTGCCAAAGATTCTCGCCAGTGGCGTTGAGATTGGCGTGGAAAGCATCCTGAACCCGCCCCCAGCCCTGGCCGACCAGCCAGGACGGCGAGTTGAACAGGCCCGCCAGCATCATCGTCTGGAGATGGAGGCGATCCATCAGCGACGGACTATCGATCAGCGGCTTGGCAATCCGCAGGATAATGGGAGGCAGGAGTGCGCCTCCCCCGACCAGAACGGCCGCCCCCCACGCCGACCGAGTGACTACGCGGATTGGCCAGATTGATGACAACTCGGAGGCCAAGACCAGGACTGCACCACCGATCAGGATGGACCAGGCGGTCAGGCTGTGGGAGGCGTAAACGCAGGTCAACGAGGAAATCGCCAGCATCGCGGCCAACGGCCAATCACGTCGGGACCACGTCCATGGCCGCGCCAGAACCGGGAGGGCGACGCCGACCCAACCGTAATACGCTTCCACGTAAAGCAGCAGAGTATGGTCGAGATCGGAGGAAAGGCGGTCGAATACCTTAAGCCCGGCGACCGCCAGCGTCACCGCAGCGGCGGCCCAGCACAACAGCCGCCATGCCACCCGGCAATCCCGGACCATCAATCCGCAGGCGATAAGGATGGCGAAATCCAGGAACCACAGGGCGCCAAGACCGCTTTGCGGAACTCCAAGCAAGCTGAGCCGTGGCAGCGAAACGAACGGCGCGACCACAAGGCTCCACAGAGCCGCCGCCAGGGGAACAAGAACATAGGGATGGGACAGATTCGCCAGCGTCACGCGCGGCATCGCCCAGACGCACCGAGCCAGCGCCAGCGCCCCCAAACCGGCACACAGGTCGAGCCACACCACCATGGGCTCCGCCTTATTCCAATACCCGAAGCGAAACAGTGGCAACGATCCCAGGACCATGGGCAGGGCCAACAGCAAAACCAGAGTCGGCGCCAGGACTTGGCGAAGTTGAAGATCCAAGTTCGTTCGCATCAAGGCTCCCCCGGAAGTGTGAGAGGCCGGGAAATCAGCTCGCGCCATCTTTCCGCCCAGCAGCATTCATGATCGTAATCGGCCAGCACCTCGATTTGCGGCCGCCGTCCCTCGGGATAACGTGCGGCAAAGGCTCGGGCCACCGCACTCGGTACTGTCCGGTCGCGTCCGCCGGAAAGATGCCGTTGCGGAACACTCAGTAACCGTGTGACCTCATCGGCGGGTTCAAGGGAATAGCGCAGGGGCTCCAATCCGTCCAGCCTTGTCCAGGCGCCGTGGTCGAGTACACCGGCCACCGTAATCAGCCCGGCGCTATCCTGACGGCGGGCCGCCACCAGGGCGGCTACGGCGCCACCGCCGGAATAGCCTACGTAGAAGACCTGAGACGCAGCGGCCCGGCGCACCAGCAGGCCAATGGCAGCATCGAACGCCGCAATCACTTCCGGGGCATAGCCTGCGGTATCCCAATAGGCGGGCTGGCAATTCCGGCGGGACCCGTCCCGCACGTATTGGCAGGGGCGCGCCAGATAGACCACGTTGGGACGTGGGTCGGTCACCGCCAGTTCCAAAGCCAGCGGGCGCCGGGGCGTCGGGTCGTCGGAAATCCGGTCCCGACTGATCCAGGAATATCCATCGCCTTCGATGTAGACGACCAGTGGAGCCCCCGGCACCAGCCGGTCCGGCCCGAAGGAATAAAGGTCGAAGGCTGCGGTCTCGATCACTTCGGATCGCCATTGACGACTTGACGCCAGGGCCGTGGCCGTTTCCAGACGACTGGCGCAGCCTGATGACAGCAGACAAAAAAGGAAAAGGGCTAAGCCCGAAGACTTAGCCCTTCCCAACATTTTCAGACTAATCCGCAGATTAGAACTGGTAGCGGACCTTGGCGGTACCCTGCCAAACGTCGAGGCTGGTCCGGCCGATGGAGTTGTAAGACCCCTCGACGGTACCAGACCACGGGCCGGCACCACCGAAATCAACACCCAGGCCGGCGACGCCGCCGCCATTGTCCACGGCGGACATCTGGTTGTTGCCCTTGAGCACCGCCTTCGGCTTGGTGAAGTCCCACTCGCCGGTCAGCTTGACGAAGGGAGTGAAGCCATCGAAGGCGTAGCCGGTCTTCAGACCACCGCTGGCGCGACCAAAGTTGATGCCCTGGGCGGCATTGCGAGCGGTGCTGGTACCGGTGTCGTTATAGGCGTTCTGCATTTCACGCAGATACAGCACACCGACCTTCGGGCTCAGGCGCCAACGGTCGATGGCGTAGGAACCGGTCAAATTGGTGGCACCGAACCAACGGCCACCATCGAACGATCCCTTGACCGCACCGCTGGTGCGGCTGACATCGTAGGTCAGCCAAGTGTAGCCGCCCGACAGATCAGCAGTCCAGTTGGGGGAGAGGCTCACACCCAGGTACGGGGCCACGGTGTAACCGTCGGCCTTGTAGGTACCGGAATTGAACTTGGTCTTGATGTCGACGTTTTCATAGCCGAACGCCAGACCACCGAGAACACGGTCGGTGAACTTATAGTCGGCGCCGAACACGGTGTTGATGACGTTGCCGTCCATGCCGAGGGCGGCTTCGGTCTTGCGGATGTTGACCCAGGTGCCCTGGCCCCACAGGCCGAGCTTCGCGGGCATGCCGCCGCCGGACTTCCCCGCGTCCCGGGTATTGAACAGCTTGCTGACCGGCCCACCGGCACCGCCGCCAGCGGAGAAACCGCCGCCGACGGAACCGCCGCCAACCGCACCGCCGACCGAGCCGCCAACCGCGCCGCCAACCGCGCCACCAACGGCGCCGCCGATCAGACCGGCGGTCTGGGCGGCCGCGACGGGAGCAGCCACCGAGGCAATAGCCTGGTTAGCAACCGCGCCAGAATTGCTCACATCGGATGCCGCCTTCGCCGGACCAGCCGATACGACACTGACAACCCCAACAGCCGCCAAGGCTGCAATCCGATCAAACCTCATCCCCTGCTCTCCTTAAAATGTACCGGGCTCGAGCCCTCGAGATGCCACAACTTTGATGGTGTTTTTATCATAGAAAGCGAGGATGTCAACGCCAACCGCGACGCGCAATGTCACACATTTGCCCGTAGTGATATTTTTGCACCGGTCCCAATGGCCGAGCGGCGGGCAAAAGCCTTGTTCTTCCTTGCGCACCAAAGAAATAACGGCCACTCGCTGCGCCTCCCCATTCCAAGGTTACGCCATTCAAACAGGCCCAGACCGATGCTCGACGGGTGCCGGTTCGGCCGCAGGCTCACTACCGCCGATATTAAATCCTTGTTACGACCGGTTTGACCACGGCAAACCGGATGCCCCCCTTCCCCCAATGCCCACAATCGGCATTCCAGACCGTTATGACTCGGCCGCCGGTCCGGCGGTGTACGACCGGAAGGCCGCACGCATTTCGCCGGAAGAAGCCCCTTCGAAAAGACCGGATCGCGAAATCGGAGAATTGTCTACGCCCCGGTGTGGACCGGGAGTATCATCGTGGGGAAGGCAACATGGGAGAATAATCATGCGTAAGAATATCGCCCTGCTGGCAGCTGCCCTGCTGCTCTCCGCCGGCGCCGCCTGGGCTCAGGCGCCAGGGCCGGTTGTCGCTCCGGTGACTTCGCCCCAGACCACGGGATCGACCGTGCAGGGCTCGTCCAGCGCAACGCAGCCCCAGACTCCGCCTCCCGCCTCCACCACGGAGACCAAAGGCGACTCGAAGCAGGCCCCCAAGGCCGACAAGAAGCCGTAACGGATTCACCTCACCCTGGGGCTACGTCGCTCAGGCGTGGCCCCACCAAGGCCCTGGCGCCCGGCGTCGTAACCGCCGGCCAGGGCCGACCTTACCATTGGACGACACGGCTCAGACAGCCGACCGTCAGACGTGAACGGTGCCATGGAAAGCGATTTCTTTCCATTCGACGGACATCTGACAGATCGTCGATTGCTCCCCCTGCGAACCGCCTAAAGTCTCGCCTGTTCAAATCAGGCGGGAGCCGATCCCCTCCGGCACAGCCCGAATTGGTGATGGTCTGCGGAGGATGAATTCACAACACGGCCATCAACCTGCGGCGGCAACAAATTTTACCGGTTCCGAACGCGGCTTCTGAGTATTGCCGAAAAAGCCCCTCCGACTTAAGGTGCGGCGGTCCGCGCATCGTCTTGGAGAAGCCCCGCGTGAGCCCGCCCGTCACTAACGCTCACCTTGCCCTGGCGTTCCTGCTGGCCCGGATCAGTCTGGTCAGCGCCTTTCGCCGTTCAGGACTGGGGCCGCTGTGGAGTTCGGTCGGAGTACTGTTCACCGTGAGCGCCGTTGGCTTGCTGTTCGGCACCATGTTGCGCAGCCTGCTGACCAACTTCGACGATTACGTCTGCACCCTGGCCGCCGGCCTTGTGATGTGGACGTTCCTGTCTGCCGTCGCCAATGACGGAGCCATCGCCTTTGCCCGCTGGATGCCGATCCTGCGCCACTCCCGCATTTCCCTGCCGGTGATCGCAATGTCGATACTTCTGCGCCATCTGCCGGTACTTGGCCTTAATATCGTGCTGCTGGTCGCCGCACAATCCGTCCTTCTCGGCCGAACGGCGGAAGCGCTGCCCATGCTGGGAGCGGCTTTGCTCCTGGTCGCCAATATCTTTTGGATCGGCGCCCTCGCCTTGGTGCTGGGGGCACGTTTCCGCGATATCGGGCAATTGGTTCCCGCCACCATGCAAATTGCCTTCCTGCTGACCCCGATCCTATGGCCCCCCTACTTCCTGGGCCGGTTCGAGTATCTGCTGGCCTTCAATCCGTTCTATTTCCAATTCTCGGTCTTTACCGCCGCTATCGCGGGCCTCCAGGTGCCGCCACACCATTGGGCCATGGCGGCCGGCATGGCGTTGGCCGGCGGTGGGTTGACGCTCGGCGTATACCGCTGGTCGCGGCCCCGCTGGCCTTACTGGATCTGATCATGGCTCGGATAGGCCTTGTCGACGTTGACGTCATCTTCCGCATCTTTGATGCCGGCCAGCGTTCGTTTACCCGGCGCCTGCGGCCCTGGGGCCGGAAGAATCTCGGCCTGGACATCCAGGCCCTGGACGGCATCACCCTGACGCTGGAACCGGGGAGCCGCATCGCCCTCCTGGGCTCCAACAGTTCCGGCAAGACGACGCTGCTGCGGGTCATGGCCGGATTGGTGCCCCCCAGCAGGGGGAGCGCCAACCTGGAAGGAAAAGCCGGCGTCGTTTTCAGCATGGGCTTCGGCGCCTTGCCGGAAGCCAATCTGGCGGATCTGGCCTATGCCCAGGGGCTGCTCATGGGATTTTCCCGACCCGAGGCTCGTACCAAGGTCGATGAAATCCTCGATTTCGCCGAGCTGGGAGCCCAAGCCAAGTGCCCGCCCCACATCGCCCCCCCCGGCGTGTTGTCGCGACTGGGAACCGCGGCGGCTCTCTGCCTGGGAGCGGACATCTTGCTGCTGGACGAAGTCCTGGAGAACATGGACCCGTATTTTCACAATAAATTCGAGGCGGCCATTACCGAACGGATCGACGGCGGGGCGATTCTCGTCATGGCGGAGCGTTCCCGCAGCCTGCTGTCGCGCTTCTGCTCGGAAGCCGTTCTGCTCCGGGATGGGCGGATTGACACCCGGGCGCCACTGCATCGAATCCTTCCCGGTTACGGCGCCTCTCTGACCTTCTGATTGGCGAAGAGCCGGCTTCCATGCTAAGTGCTGACAACCCTGAGGAGTTGTCGTTTCGATGTCTGCGTGCATAGGCCTACAGAGTGGTATGACCGTCGTCGTCACCGGAGGCGCCGGCTTCATCGGTGGCGCCCTGGTCCGCCGGTTGTTGGACATGGGATGCCGGGTGGCCGCCATTGACGACCTGTCGGGCGGCAAGGCTGCCAGCCTTCCCCACCATCCGCAGTTGACATTGCATCGGCTGTGCATCGGCGCCGATAGCGCCCCCCAGGTTCAGGCCATTATCCAGACGGCCGACCTCGTCTATCATCTGGCCAGTCCGATCGGCGTCAACCTGGCCCACAGCGCCCGCTTCGACGTCGTCGAAAGCATTCTCGGCTCTGGCACCGCCGTCGTCGCCGCTTGCCGGAAATACCGTGTTCCCCTGGTTATCACCTCGAGTTCGGAGGTCTACGGCCAAGGACTGCCGCGTCCGATCCGAGAAGCCGATCCGGTCGCCCTGGACATTTCCCCCCGCTGGGGCTACGCCGCGGCCAAGCTGGCGCTGGAGCACCTTGCGGCCGGCCTCTATCACGAGCAAGGGGTCCCCACCTGGCTGGTGCGCCCCTTCAACATCGCCGGTCCCCGCCAACGGCCGGAGACCGGCCTGGTGGTTGCCAGTTTTACCGCCGCCGCCGCCGCCGGGCAGCCGCTGCACATCCATGGCGACGGATCGCAGGTCCGCAGCTTCCTTCATGTCGAAGATGGCGTCGATGCGCTGACCACCATCGCCTTCAACCCCACTCTGACCGGCAGGCCGGTCAACATGGGCAGTGAGACGCCGACCTCCATTCTGGAACTGGCCGAGATGGTCCGCCGCGTGCGGGGACTCGACGTGCCCATCCTCAAGACGCCGCTGGAAGATGTTTTCGACGGCGGCTTCACCCATGCCCAAATTCGTATTCCCGATATCACCCTCCTGAAATCAGCCACCGGCTGGCAGCCGAAGCGATCTCTGGAAGAGGCGGTTCGTGACGGCTTCGAAGAGATTGAAGCCGGGACCAAGCCGACGCTCCGGGCGGGGGGAACCCGCCTCTAGGATGACCTCGATTTCCCTGACGCCGCTTCTCGTCGCCATGCCGCTATCCGCCATGGGAACTTGGCTGCTGGCCGGGGCGGCCCGGAGAATTGGCGCCGTCGCCAAAGTGACCGCCGACCGCTGGCACAAAAACGGAGAGATTCCACGCCTGGCGGGACCAGCCATGCTGGCCGCGGTCGCGCCTTGGCTGCATGGCGGGGAATTGGCCATCCTCATGGCCGTCTGCGCTCTGGGCTCGATCGACGATATCCGCCCCCTCCGTCCCGACGTCAAGGCCATCGGCCTGCTGATGGCTGCCGCAGCAGCCGTTTGGGTGACGGGATCATGGTGGACCGGACCGGCCCTCTGGCTGGTCGCCAACGCCGTCAATCTTCTCGATCACGCCGACGGCATCGCCGCCGCCGCCGCCGCCGGCACCTTTCTTGGCCTCGGAGGTGACGCGGGTCTAGCCGCAGCCGGAGCCTGTGGAGGCTTCCTGCTGCTGAATTATCCCCCCGCCCGGGTCTTCATGGGTGACAGCGGCAGCTTGACGCTGGGCGCCATGGCGGTGCTGATTGGCGCCAGGGGAAACGATGCCGTCACCACGGCCCTGTGGTGCGCCGTGCCACTTGCCGATGCGGTACAGGTCACCGTCAGGCGTATTCTGCGCGGGCAGAAGCCGTGGGTCGGTGGCACCGATCATTCCGGCCATGGCTTGTTGCGGATGGGAATCCCCCCCCGCCTGCTGCCCGCGCTCTATTTTATCCTTACGCTGCTGGCAGGCGCTGTCTCGGGCATACGCCCCTAATTTTTCGCATCTAAGTCGCCGATTTCCGGCGCCGACGCATCATGATCTTGAGATCTGACGGAAGAACCTTGGCGAAGATCAGAGCCAGGCGAAACCACAGCATCACGGATGTCAGGGTCAGAATCCAGGCTGGATACGTCGATTGAAAGTGCTTGTGAAAATAATAGCAGGAGCTCCGCGTCTTATGCCACTCGACGAAGGAACGGGGAACATCACTCGTACTAAGGTGGTGATAGATTGGAATATTCCCGCAATAAAGAATACGTCCGCCAGAATTTATTATACGGATACACAGATCAGCGTCATCGAAATGAAGAAATAAATTATCATCCATTCCGCCAATTATTTCATAATGGCCTTTACTGATCATCATAAAGGCGCCGGAGACGGTTGGCACCTCGACAACCTCGTAAACATTCTCATCTTCGTATAGGTGCAGCCTGCGAAAGTAGGGATGGTTTGGAAATAGGTTATTGATGTGGGTCAGTTCGATGAAGGCACGCCAGGGAGATAGAATCTCGCGGCGCCCTCCCCGTTGCTCACTTCCATCCATATTGAGCAACCGCCCCCCGGCCAGCCATGCGCCAGGATGGGCGACCAGACACCCATGCGCGGCCATCAAGGTCCCCGGCGGCGTCACCAGATCGGGGTTGACGAAGGCCAGATACTCTCCCCGCGCCGCCGACACCCCCAGATTGCATCCGGCGGCGAAGCCGATATTACGCCCGGGAGAAAGCAGCCGGACGCGCGTATCCGCGGCAGCGATATCTTGCAGCCATGCCCGGGTCGCGGCATCGTTGCCGTTGTCAACGACAATGACTTCCAGCAAACCGTCCTGCTGCCGCAAGGCCTCCAGACATTCTCTAATGGAGGGACCCGTCCAATAAGTCACGACGACTGCCGAGACCCTGTTCCGCGGATCGCCTGATGCTTCAGCCTGCTGTGGATCTTGTGCCAAATCTATCGTCAAGAAAATATATCCGGTGATATCTGCCGTCCTGGAAGGCCGAGACTAGCATAACGCCCGCCCCCTCCCAAGAAACTCCGCCACCGCAAGCCCGGCCTCCCGTTCCTCCAGGATGCCGATGATCCGTCCCCCGGCGAGCCAAGATCGCCCGCAGAGCAAGGAAAGGCGGTGGGAACAGGCCCGTCCCCAGCTTTGCCAAGCCGCTCCGGAAGCCATCCGCTCAAAGGGGGTAGCCGGCTTCGCGGGCGTTCGTGATATCGGGAGAATTCAGAGGAAAACAGCGGCGTCGGCCTGAATTCTCAGGCTTTCCGCTTTGTGGTCGCGCTTGCGCCGGCGGCCATCCAGAATTTGCGGAGCATGGCCGCGTCACCCTGGAACAGATTGCGGTCGCATCGGACCACGCCGGACACACTCCGCACCCGGTGGCCACGCGGCCCGCCATCCTCCGTATCTCCGGCATATTGCCAGAAATGCCATCCCTTGCCGCGCCACGCGCTGGGCAATTGAGGCTCGAAACGGTAATCAGCCAGCCAGAGAGGGCAATTTGCCAAAATGGAGTGCTCGCTGATCCGTCCTCCCAGCCGGTGCTGCGAGCGCCCCATCGGCTGGCCGTCCGCCCAGGCCGCATTGGTGTAAATCAGCGGATGGCGGCCGGTGGCGGCCAGGATCGACCGCACGAAGTCCTCGGCCTGGCGCAGGCGCATGGTGTTCGACGGATTCTGCTCGTTGAACTCGAGGTCGAGAGCCAGCAGCGTCGAGGGCCCCGGCCGGGCCGACTTGAGGAACATCGCCGCCTGATCGGCGCCCGAATATTCGTGCGTGCCAAAATGATATGCGCCCCAGAGCAAGCCGGCGGATTCCGCCTCGTTCCGGCGCTTGGCGTACAGGGGATCGCGCCAGTCGCCGCCTTCGCTGGCCTTGTGGATGACCCCGAGAATGTTGCTGCGCCGCCGCGCCAGCCGGAAGTCATTGACCGTGGTCGAATGACTGATGTCGATCACCGCGTCCAGCCGGCCATGCGATTTGGCGGCCAAGGCCTCGTCCGGCCGACCGGCAACGCCTGTCGCCGTCGCCGCAAGGCCAAACAGTCCAGTAAGCATATCTCTACGTGTAAACATTGCTATCGGCCACTACGCGGATAGGGATCAGCCAGTAGGCGACGATAGCATGACAGGGAAGCTCCCGGCAAAAAGTACTACGCCGGAATGACCGCATCGATACGGACGACGATCCACCCCGACGCCACCTTGCCGCCCATAATGCGACGCCCGTCACCCTTTTTCTCAGTCATTGGGCCGCCCAAGGAGAAAATATCGGCCAGGACGGCGCAGTCGAAGAGAGTAACGCCGCCGCCCCGAAAGCGGCATAAAACATTACAGTTCACGCGTGGCAGAGTACGGCCGGGGCGCCGATAATGATTCTATCAATCAGGGTGTCGAATCACAGGCACTACCCCCCTTGCCTGGAGTACCCATGTCGAACCAGAACGCACGCTTGTTGGCGCATCTCAAGGATCTCCAGTCGTCTCCGGTCGGCTATACGGCGCTGCATTGCCATATCTCCACCATGCCGGTCTCGCTTCGGACCCGGGACAACATCTCCCAGGCCATCGGGGTGCTGAACGAACTGAAGCGCACCGCCAAGATGTCACAGGTTTTTCTTTTAAGTAATTTCGAGGTGGTGTTCGTCGGCTACGACATCCTGCCGGGCGCCCTGCGCAGCGCCGGGTCCAAGATCCACAAGCTGTTCGGCTATGCCGAGCCGCGCGGCAAGACCCCCTATGGCACTGCCGACTTCTACACCGTCATGGACCTCGCCACCCATGGCAAGCGCCTGATGGAATTCGCCGAATCCGTCGCCACCCCCGAGGACGGCCAGGAAGCGGCGGTGACCGGCAGCAAGATCATCGACGGCAAGCTGCTGGCGGTGATCAAGAACCGGATCAAGGCCACCGATCTGTCGAGCATCATGCTCAACCAGCCGATCTATGCGGTGGATGCGGCGGGCAAGATGGCGCCGCTGTTCCATGAGCTCTACGTGTCGATCCGGGGGTTGGAGGACGCGTTCTGCCCCGGAATCAGCCTGACCGGCTCGCGCTGGCTGTTCAACGACCTGACCGAGGATCTGGACGCCGCCGTGCTGCGCCGTCTGTCGAGCATGCCGGAGCTGGGGCGCAAGCGGTTCAGCCTCAACCTCAACATCTCGGCCCTGACCACCCCGGTGTTCCGCGATTTCGACGCGGCGCTGAGCCCGCAGCAGCGGGCCAACATCATCATCGAAATCCATCGCAACGACCTGGTGGCCAATTTCGCCCTGTACAAGAAGCTGGCGCCGCTGCTGACCGCCAAGGGCTATTGCCTGTGCGTCGACGCCCTGGAGGCTTCGTTGCTGCCCCATCTGGACCTCAAGGGCATGCATTTCCACTTCGCCAAGGTGTTCTGGTCCGATGACGCCCCCCAACTGGCCAACCAGTTGCGCGGCCGGGTCGACGAAAAGGGCGAGGCCGCCGTCTCCAATTACATCCTGGCCCGCTGCGACAAGCCCGAGGCGGTGAAACTGGCCCAATCGGTGGGAATCGGCTTGCTGCAGGGCAAGCTGATCGACCATATGGCCCGCAACCACATCCCCGCCGTAGCCTGAGCGCGCCGTCTCGCCGTTACCAACCGTTACCGGGACGGCGCCGATCCGACATCAGCGGCTTACAATGGACCGCTATGGTCCTCTTCCCCGCCATCAAGGAGAGGAACACCGTGGCCAACCGCCGCCCCCATCTGCGCGAGGCCCTCGAGGCCGTCCTGATCATCGCGGCCCTTGCCGGACTGGCGGCCTGCGCCGGCTCCGGCCGCCCCGGTCACGGCGACCGCCCCAACCGTGAGGGACAGGTCGCGGCGCCACTGCTCTACAGCCCCAACGGCGAGGCTCTGACCGGCGGGCCGCTGGGCCAGCCCTCCTGCCAACTGGCCATGGAATACTGGCTCGACCGCGCCGATACCAACCACGACGGAGGCCTGGACCGGGATGAATTCATCGCCGACGCCCGCGCCCAGTTCGCCCGCATGGACGCGGACAAACTCGGCTACCTGACCTCCGATGCCCTGGAACGGTACCGCGAGCCCTATCGCCAAAGCGGGCGGGTTGTCCAGTCATCGGGAACCGACCCGGTGATGTCGGCCGATACCAATTTCGACATGAAGGTGACCCAGGAAGAATTCCTGAAGCAGGCCGGCGAGACCTTCAGCCGCCTGGACGCCAATCACAACGGCACCCTTGCCAAGGATGAACTGCCACCCCTGTGCGCCCAGCAAGCCGGCCGCCGGACGGAGCAGCACCAGGGACCGCAGCAGGGCGGCGGCGGAACGCAGCGCCACGGCAAAGGCGGCGGCGCGCCCAGAGGCGGCTCATTCTGACGGAAGAGCCTCCCCGCCGTCGCATTCGAGAATGGAAGGATTGGACCGAGGCATTCCGCCCCGTCAAGTTGGGAACTGAAGATTATGGTGTGATTGGAGATAGAAAGGGGCCGAGGACTCAGACAGCCCTTTAAGCCTGACCAATCCGAGAAAACACGTTCGTCATCAATAATATGACGACGACCCGATGCGGCCGTCATCCGTACCGGAGCATCGTCCCTATTGCCTTGTTTCACAAAGAGAATGCCTGGGTGGCACGCCCCGAATCCGTCCGCCCTATGGCTGTCACCGTCCGGATTAAAGGTGCGAAATCCGGCTTAAAGCTGAAAGCGACACCAGTGTCGATTCCGGAAATAAGTCGGACTGGGAGCCAGTGATAAGCCATCATTGATACCTGTAAGCTGGACCAGAAGCTGGCTTTAGATTAAACAGATCCGAGAACACGACCTCTAGGTAGGACGGATCAGCTCTTTGGCGTCGTCCTGCTGCCCTTCTGCCCGAGCGGCGCCATCATGAAGGCGACAAGGTAGCTCCCACGGTTGACTCATTGGCCCCCTCGGGCACAATCGGCGGTAGTTATGCTGGAGGTATCCGTATGGCCAAGAAGACCGATCGGGTTCCGTCGAGGCTGGTCACACACCACGTCTTCCTCGACACGGACGTATACCGCCAACTCGGGCATAATTCCGATAATCCGGTCCTGGGCACCCTGAGCGACTGCATCGAGGACAGCGGAATCGTCCTGCACATAGCCGACATCACTTTCGAGGAAATCCGTCGTCAGCTCCATGAATACGTGGCGGAGGCGACGGTCGCCATGGCTGCTGCCCGTAAGCATTTCGGTCGGTGGAAGAAGAGGCATCCCGAGATCGTGAAGGCTGACATCCCGGAGTTCGACGCGGCGGCGGTGGCCGATGCGGCGTTCACGAAGCTCCGCCGTCGCATCAAGTACGACTGGAACGCCCAGGTGCACGAAGCCATGGCGGTGCCCGCCTCGGAGGTCTTCGGCGGCTACTTCGGGCGCCGCCCCCCGTTTGGCGCCAGGAACAGCAAGGAATTCCCCGATGCATTCGTCCTCACGGCGCTTGAGCGGTGGTGCCGGGACAACGGCGAGAGGATGTACGTGGTGAGCCGCCCCTTTTCCATGGGCACCCGTCCACTAACACTGCGATAGCAAAGGCCGATCTTGCGCACGGGCATCGAGTGTCCCCCATCACTCTTCACAACCAACATTACCGTCGGGCGTGATTGTGTCGGGATCATGACCATCAAAAGGTGTTTTGATGGCGCCAAGCCCAAGTGTCCGGCGAAGCAGGGCATCCAGCCATGGCCCCACATCCTCGCCGGCACGGTGCGCGGCCCGGCGGGCGGCGGCCTTCAGACGCCATCCAGCTTCCAGTAGCGTCCCTTGCCCCAGGGCAGACCGGAGGCCACGGGTTCGGCCACGGCGCCCATGGAGCCCAGTTTGGTTCCGATCAGGTTCCGGCGGCTGGCCGCTTGGCCGTGGTCGTGAAGCACCTGGGCCGCCACCGCGATCTCGTCTGCGGCGTCACCCTTGTGCGGCTCCTTCAAGTGCCAGTCCACCGCATGGGCATAGGCGAAGGGATACTCGCCCACCGGACGCTTGCGCAGGTCGGTGCTGGTCATGCCCACCGCCTTGGCGGCATCGACGAAGCGATGCGGCCAGTCGGCCAGCAGCCAATAGGCCAAGGCGACCAGCACACCCCGGGCGTGCGGGGTCAGCAGGGCGCCATCCCGAGCCCGAGGGAGACTTTCAGGACGAACCGGGCACTTTCGGCCAACCAGAGCCTCAATGCATGGGCGTGCTTGCCGCCCGCCAGCAGACGGAGCAGCTGGGCCAGCATCTCGAACACCGCGAAGGAATAGACCGGCCCGTATTCACCGAGGTCCCGCCATCCCTCCCGGATCAGTTCCAGCAAGTCGCGCTGCACGGAGACGGTGTCGAGCGCGGGTTCATCCCCGCTGAAATCGCGGAGGTCGGCGCCACAGCCCGGGCAACAGATGGTGCCGCGCCCATCTTGGCGGAGGATGCAGAACGGCTCGGCACAGGTCGGGTGACCTGCCGTGGAACTTTCATCCAGCCGTAAGTAGAGCCTTGGGCGAAGTTACGCCGTGTGGCGCGGTGTGAGCAATGGGGCCGGGCTCGGAGCCCCGGAGGGGCGGAGAGAGCGGCCCCATTGCTTTGAGTTTGGCGGCGTGAGCCGCCGGGGTCTGGTACCCCAGGGCCGAGTGCGGCCTGGCTGTATTGTAATCGGCGACCCAGGCGGCGATGACGGCGCGGGCCTGGGCCATGCTGGTGAAGACCGTCTCGTTCAACAATTCGTCGCGCATCCGGCCGTTGAAGCTCTCGACAAAGCCGTTCTGCATGGGCCTGCCCGGCGCGATGTAGTGCTATTGCATGCAATGATCCTGCGTCCACTTCAGCATGGCATTACCGGTCAGCTCGGTGCCGTTGTCGGAGACGATCATCTCCGGCTTGCCGCGCCGGGCCACCAGCACCGTCAATTCGCGGACCACACGCACGCCCGAGATCGAGGTGTCGGGCACTGCTGCCAAGCATTCCCGCGTCACATCGTCGACGATGTTGAGCACGCGGAACCGCCGCCCGTTGTCCAATTGGTCGTGGACGAAATCCAGCGACCAGCGGGCGTTGGGCTTGGCCTCCACCAGGATCGGCACGCGCGCACCGATCCTGGTGGAGGCCAAGCCCAACGCCCGCTGGTCGCTGGATTTCGTCCACGACCAATTGGACAAAGGGCGGCGGTTCCGCGTGCTGACCGAGGACATTCCCCGCGTTCCGGCCCGCGACCGGCTGGTGGTGGAGGGCCTCGCCGAGGGCTTCTACCGCATCACGGTGCGCTACGGCTTCTTCCAGGAGCCGGACATCCCCAAGGTGCTGCGCCTGTGCAAGGCGTTCGGCCTGGATTTTCGTGAAGCCGAGAGCGAAGTGTTCGCGCTGTTGGATAGAC